>NZ_JAZHUW010000009.1:0-63131 GCF_036453465.1 Lactimicrobium sp. | reverse complement strand
TCACTGGCCTCACCAAAGCGCAGAAGGTTGCAACGAAGAATGGTCAATCCCTCAGTGATGCATTGAAGGACTTCTCCAAAACGATGAACAGCAACCAGAGTGACACGGAGAAGCTGCAAGCAGCATACGACCTGTTCGGCTCTCGTGCTGGTGGTGCCATCTATAACGCTGTGCAGAGTGGCAAGCTCTCACTCGATGACCTGTCCTCTACTCTCGGGGATTATGCAGGATCCGTAGAGAATACCTTCAACGAAACGCTGGATCCTCTGGATCAGATGACGGTTGTGATGAACAACCTGAAAGACCTCGGCGCAGAAATCGTCGATGCTTCTGCACCGATGATCACTGAAGCCATGACGCAGATCAAAGACGTGGTGACCGGACTCAAGGATGCATGGGACGGATTATCCCCGGGCATGCAGGAAGCCATCGTAAAAGCAGCGCTCATTGCTGCCGCGGTTGGTCCTGTTCTTGTCGGTGTTGGAAAGGTTGTCTCAGCAATCGGTGGAATCACCTCGACGCTTGGTACCTTTGTCGGTTTTATCTCCGGTACCGTGATCCCGGCAATCGGTGCGGTCTCCGTTCCGATTCTTCCGATCATCACCATCATCGCGGCTGTAGTTGCAGCAGTGATTGGCGTCATTGAGATCGTGAAACACTGGGGAGAAATCTCCGAGTGGTTTGGCGGAGTCTGGTCTACGGTCTGTGATGGTGTAAAAACCGTCGGCAGTGCGCTCGGTGACTTCTTCTCCGGGCTCTGGGACGGAATCAAATCCACAACGGAAACGGTCTGGAATGGAATCAGTGGTTTCTTCTCCGGCCTGTGGAGTGGAATCAGCACTACGGCAACGACGGTTTTTACCAGCATCTCCGACTTCCTCGGAAATACCTGGACTACAATCAGTGGAGCAACATCTTCTGCTTGGAGTGGAATTACCACTACCCTCTCCGGTGCATGGAATGGCATTAAATCAACAGCCAGCACTGCCTTTGAGAATGTCAAAACGACCATCAGCACTGCATGGGATACGGTAAAGACCAAAACCGGGACCACTTGGGATGCCATTCAGTCTTCCGTTGAATCACATGGCGGCGGCATCAAAGGCATCATCGGGACAGCTGTGGATGCTTATAAATCGATCTGGGAAGCAGGATTTTCCAAGATCAATGATCTGACTGGCGGCAAACTCGGTGATGCTTTATCTGCTGCCCGAGGCAAACTTGGCGATATCAAGGGAGCCTTCTCCTCGATGATTGAAAACGCCAAGGGCATCGTAAGCGGCGGTCTTGACCGAATCAAAGGATTCTTCGCCGGATGCCATCTCCAGCTTCCGCATATCAAACTTCCACATTTCTCCATCAGTGGCAGTCTCTCTTTGAATCCTCCTTCTGTGCCGCATCTGTCAGTTGACTGGTACAAGAAGGCCATGGACGATGCCTACATCTTAAACAGCCCCACCATCTTCGGCGCTGCAGGTGGCAGACTTCTCGGTGGTGGTGAAGCCGGGCAGGAAGCAGTCGTCGGTACTGACAAACTGGCTGAGATTGTGCAGGGAGCCCTTGTCGGAGCTGGCGGGGGAGATATCGTGATCCCGGTTTATATCGGGAATGAACGAATCGAGGAACTGGTCGTAAAAGCACAGCAGCGAGTGAACTACCGGTCAGGAGGGAGATAAATGCTGAGCGAATATCCGATTTATTTCGATGACGTTAAGCTATTCACTCCGGAAAGCTGGGAAGAAAGCTACGCTGTTATCGAAAATACCAATCAAACCGAGGCAGGAACGGATCAGGTGATTGTCACAAGATATGACAAGCTCTCCGTTTCTGCTTCTTTTAAATGTTCCAGCCGCTGGGCTGCAAAGTTCGCTGAGTTCCGGGACAAGGATTCCATTCAGGTGAAGCTATATGACCTGAAAACACAGGACTATAAGACCCGGACAATGCGGATGCGAAATTTCAAAACCGGTCCTGAGAAGAACTCGGAAAAGACTAGATGCACGAACGGACTTTATACCGTGAATTTTGATTTGCAGGAATTTTAAAGGAGGAGGGCTGCCATGTACAAAGTAAGTGAACAGTATAAAGCAGCCATGCAGCGGCCTGTCCAGAGTTATCGGATGCGGGGAACCATCGGAAACACGGTATTTGATGATTCCCACATCCTTTCGGGCTCGTTTTCCATTACAAACCAGTGCTCGGATGAGACGCAGGTCCTAATCGGTCAGGTGTATATCGCAGAGCTTAAAATAACGCTTCTAGGCATGGAGGATGAGCGCTACGCCTTAAAGGATGCTGGTATCCGTCCATTCTTCGGAATGCGTCTTGCGGATGGAAGCTATGAGGACATTCCGCTTGGCGTGTTTACCATCTCGGAAGCGAACTGGGGAAACAGCGGAGTTGAAATCACAGCCTATGACAACATGTCAAAGCTTGACCGGAGTTTTTCCGCATCGACGCTGACGGGGACCGCCTACCGGCTCGCCTCTATCGCCTGCCGCTCCTGCGATCTGGAACTTGGCACTTCTGCAGAGGAGTTTGCTTCCTTTGCAAACGGGAATATGACCTTCAGTCTCTATGCTGACAACAACATCGAGAGCTGGAGAACCTTCCTCTCGTGGGTTGCGCAGGCTGTGGCCTGTAACGTTTTTGCAGACCGTGAAGGAAAGATCATCTTTCGTCCCTACGATCAGATTCCGGTCGATACGATTGATGCGGCTCATCGGTTTACCGGCTGTACCTTCGGCGATTATGTGACAAGGTACACCGGACTTTCCTGCGTGGATATCGCTGCTCGGGAAACAAAATACTACGGAGAAGATACTGATGATGCCCTGACCTATAACCTTGGCGAGAATCCCTTTCTGCAGAACGGTGATGTAGACGTGATGCGGAAAAGCATCCTCACAGCTCTTGGCAGTATTCAGTATGTGCCGTTCAAGGCTGAAATGATCGGGAACCCTGCCTATGACCTTATGGATGTTTTCCGATTCACAGGTGGACATGCAGATGATAACAGGCTCTTCTGTATGACGAAGTTCGTGTTCTCCTACAACCAGAAATATGAAATGTCTGGCGTCGGGAAGAATCCGGCTCTTATTACCAGAAACAGTAAGAGCGATAAGGACATCTCTGGCCTTGTTGATGAAGTGAATTCGATCACGAGTTCTATCAACAGCCTGCTCTACGATTACAATACCGGGACATTATCCTTTAGCCAGTCTGAACGAATCGCCGGATGTATCTCCTACTACATCTCCAAGGAAGCAGATGTCGAGGGACATTTTCTCATGCATTACCGGACGGACCAGTCCACAACGATGATCGTCCGAGTCTACGATACGACTGTTGAAGAGCTCTATTCTCCTCTGATTTATGACCTTCCTGCCGGTGATGGCACCATCGGAATCCCTCACTCCTACCTTCATCGAGTGGCCGGAAATCATGAGGCGCTTATCAGTGTTCAGTGCACAATCGGCACGATTGAAGTTCAGCCAAGAGGTATCTTTTTTACCATTAACGCTGGAAACTTCGCAGAGGCTGTCGATGAAATCGGCATGGACATTCGTGATATTTCCATGCGGCAGCTATCCGAATCAGACGGCCCAGATCAGATCTGGTGTGCCGGAATCGAGAACGGGAAACTTCTCATCAGCCGCCGGGAATACAAGTCCTCTTCAAAAAGTGTCATTAAATGGGAAGGTGTCTATACACCCGGAGAAGCACTGAATGCTGCCATTGAGTTTGATGGATCCTGGGTTCTTCGGACCGGAGCCGAGAAGTTCACGATTGAAACAGATGATCAGCCGTGGATCTTCTGGATTACGGATAAAACGACAAGAACCCTTTATGCCCAGAAAGGTGACGATGAAACGACAAGATTTGTCGCCGCAGAAGGTGTGAAATCCGTCCATGCCTGCAAAGGCTACAGTTCGGAAATGTATCCGGAACAGGATCAGGGACTGGTTCTTCTCTATGTAAAGACGGACGGCTCTGTCTTTTATCGTCAGTACACGCTGAATACCGAAACCAAGACGAAGATCTGGTCCAATGAAACAGAGATCGGGAAAGGAACGGAATGGCTGGAAGCCAATGTGCATCGTCTCAATGACTATCGCCTAAGCTTTGAACTGACGAGCGCTTCCGAAAATCACTGGATGATCACCGGACGAACTTATGTCGGCCAGTCCGTCTATCCGGAGAATGCAGACTTTAATGACAACAATAAGATCGGCATCAGCATGTTCCGTAATCGCGATACGATTGATTTTACGGGCAAGGCCGTGCTCTTTGACGACCCGGTTGCTCCGGAGAAAGTTTTCCGTATCCGGTATCCGTATGATATCAAAGCCTTTGATTCTTCCTATAGAAGTGCCGTCACAGTGACATTGAACGGCAAAGAGCTCTCTGGCAATAGCTATACCTTAAGTCTCGATGGTACGGATCTCGTGATTACCACGAAAGATGAAGTGGCGGCTACAAGAGCCAAGGAAGCTGTATTGCAAGTTGATATTTCTGCAGAAGATACACCCTTTTACCTGTCGAACGGAAATGGTGTAAACCGTCTTTTACTCTATGACCAGAGCTTCAGCTGGACCATTGAGAGAAATATCACTGTTAAGAATATTGAAATCGAAGAAACGGTAGGAATTCACATTGCCGCAACTTCTGCTATCACAACCCATCAGGTTCAGAATCAGGCAAGCATCCAGCCAGATGAAGGAACCCTTCACGCAGCCATGACTTCTTCCTTTATCACAAGACAGGTAAAGGAAACAAAAATGACCGTCTCCGATGAGGGAGAGCTTAAAGCTTCTGTCACCGCAGAGATCAAGACTTACATGACGAGCGACGCACCGATCTAAGGAGGATAAGATGGATAGTAAATGTAAGATCCGTTTTCAAAACGAATATACCGTCACCGTAGAGCGGTGCGGCAAGAAAAAAGAATACCACTTCGGAAATGTGGTTCTCTCGAACATGCTGAACGTGAGCTTCAACTTCACCGGAGTCCGTCTTGGCTCCGGCACGGGAACTCCGGCCAGCTCAGATACTGACGTATTTACAAAGCTCTGGGATATCACCTGCACAAAGACCGTTTCGCTTGATGAAGAGAAACAAGCTGCCATCCATACGCTGGTCGGCGAAGTTCCTCCGGATACCGACCATGTCGGAACCATCACGGAGCTTGGCGTTCTGGTAAGCTCAACGGTTGTCACCCATGCCCTCATCAAGGACGCCGAAAGCAACCCGATCACGATTAAAAAGGATGATCTCACCCGCGTGATCGTAACTGCCAGAATTACCATGACACTCTCTGCATCCAGTCCTTGGATCGCAGTGCCTGTCCGCCACACTCAGCTCTACATGAAAAAAGCAAAGGATGACGAGGGACAGGAAACAGAAAGAGGCTGGGGCGATCTTGGATCGCTGTTTCTGGAGCTCTGCACGAACAGCAATGCGGCTATCGGCGACGGCGAAATGACAAGCACCTATTCGTACATCGGCACGAGTTATGGCAGCTACTATTGCACGAACTCCTGCTACGGCTACGGAAAAGCGCAGAGCAGCAATTCCTATGCAGACAGCAAACGGACAGCTAAGTTTGACTTCCGTGCGCCTGCAACACTGCTTGATTATCCGGTGTACTTCAATACCATCTTGATCGGTGGCGTCTGCTATGCAGAACTTCCCAATTCCGAGCTTGTGCCGAATTATACGATCACCGGATATCCGGTGGGTACCGGCGACGGAACAACGAAAGATTTTCTCTGCCCGTTCAGTTATTTTGTGAAGGACACGGATTCTATTACCGTGGGTGGCAATACTCTAACTCGTGGCGTAGATTACACGGTTATCAATGACAACAACCATGAAATGCTGCAGGAGCTGACACCTTTTGCAAGAGCCAAAGCATCCGGCGGCAACCGGGAGAAAAACCGGTCCGGAGTCGGCCTCTTCACAAGGCCCCTCTACAAGTGGCCTTCCAACTATCCGACGGATTTCGGAAACACCAATGGCTGGTATTCCAATTACAAGGATTCGGAATTTGTCTCCCGGATCTATAAAGGCAACCCAGTGATCTTTGATCTGGGTGATTCTTATGAACTCAATAAGTTTAGACTCCCCGCTTCCTTTACGGCGGCAACTTTCACGTTAAGTGTTTCTACCGACGGAGAGACTTATACAGAAGTTTTCTCAGAAGCAAAGGCCGCAAACACGGTTCTGGAAAAGGACTTCGATGCGACGGGACGTTACTGGAAACTGGAAACCACAGCAGATACATCGACGGTGGATTTCAGTGCAGATCCGGCAGCGGTTCCTTTCCTTGGCAAGGTTCAGGACGGATACATTCACTTCAAGGAGGCTCCGGCAAGCGGAGCTGCGATCACAATGAATGTTGCGATGGATCGCCCGTTCAAGACAGGAGAAACAGTCATCGATTACTCAGCGACTCTTGAAATTACAGTCTGACAGAAAGGAGGAGATGTGTTCATGGCACTTACCTTTGATAAGACGATCAATCTGACAGCGTATGACAAGAACCCATCTCCGAAGTTTGTCCGGCAGCTATCCATCACTCATGAGGCTACTGACGGAGAGCTGGTCCAGTACTATGTTCTCCCCTCCTCTATGACCGAAGAGGATAAAAACACTCACGCAATCGGAATCTACGATGAAGAAAACAAATCGTGGTCCTATACAGACTACGACGAAGTGCAGTGGAATACTCCGGGACAGAGAATTGCAGGAAACCGTCTGGAGAGGCTTGGCGTGAAGACGTTTCCGGATGTTGGAGCCATTGCCTTTTATAAGATTGCTTTTCGTGACATCTCAAGAATTGTCGCACCTGTAAATCCCAAAAATGAAAAGACCGATGCTCCGAAACTTTCTGCTGTCCAGAACAGTGATGGCACGATTACTTTCACAATCACGCCTCCGGAAAAGACGGAATACCGCTGCTATCGTCTTGTGATGATGGACGGCGCTTTCTCCGTGGATCATATCAGCTATGATCTGACATTTGCCGTGGATCCTCCGATTGTCTCGGGAACCTATGACTGTTTCTGTATCGGATTTCCGGATGAAGGCCAGTACTGCTCCAAGGACAGCAACGTGATCCGGCTTTCCATCACTGGAAAAGAAAGCACTTATGAGGAACCCTATTATTCCAAGGATGATCTGGATGCTTTGAAGATAAGGCTTGCTGATACTTACTCGAAGAAGGAAATCGACGATGCGCTTGCTGCTCTCAACGCAAAGCTCGAAGACGGAGACATAGGGGAATATTAATGAAGAAGCTATATACCGAAGAAAACATACAGCTCATCGCCGATGCCATCCGGGAAAAGAACGGTGAGACCAGAAAATATAAGGTGTCAGAAATGCCGGCTGCTATTCTTACTCTCCCGACAGATGGCTCGGAAGGCGCCGGTGGTAAGAACTACGTATTCATTACGGATTCCAAAGAGACTGTGATTTCTGAGTTTCCGCACGACATCAGCACTGTCTGGCTCCTCTCCGATACCATCCTGTCACCGGATATTGAGCTGAAAGATATCGACTGCTCTGTGGTATCGGCGGTTTCCTATGTGAACCGGCTGATGTTAAAACTCACAATCGATACCAGCCAGGTGAAAAAAGGAGAGGAATTTTCTATCCGCATAAACAGCGATGGATATCTGAACCACAACGGAAACTCCATCCGGCGAAAGCTCCCGATCATCAATACGCTGGATCTTTTTGATAACACCGATCTGGGCAGAAATACCATAACCAATACCTATTCCGATGAGGGAACCTGCAGCATTACCACTTCAAAATTCGGTATCATTCAGTTTCCGAATCTACAGGCGACGCTTTCAAAGGCAAGATCGCTGTACACTTCCTGCTCAGTTACCGGTAACTGCCTATTTAATGCCGGCGGCTGTACGCTCGGTATCAACCAGAGAGATAACGGCTACAAAACAATCAGCCTTCAGGAGGTCCCTGTAGATGATGCCATTTCATCCACGAGAATCACATGGGACGGCTACATGCCCTATAGCCAGAACGAATCCAACCGTGGAATGTGGGACCTGTATTTCCTTGGCAACGGCGATTTTTATATCCGGATTACATCACTCGGCACAAACGGCAGCGGATCATACCAGATCAACGGGAATAGCTTCACGAATCCCGGCGCTGGTGGATATGTCTCGTTTTACCGGAAAGATTACTATGGAACGAAGTTTGATATCGTAACTGAAAAATACGATATTTCAAAGCATCACTCCGGGGCTGACGAGGTTCTGAAAAGCATCAGCTTAACCGATGTCCTCGCTGATGTAGATGGCCTTTCCTACATCTTGAAGAGTGATGTAGATGATCAGACCTATACCGTCGGGAACGAAAACTTCTCGTGGCCGCTGGCTGGTAAGACTTACACCACGTTCTACGTCAGCACGAACTCGTGGATCGGAGTCACTGGTTCCGGTTCAGAAGAGGTCAAGGTAAACCGAAAAGACGCCAAGGCGCATCTCCTCTCACACGGGAACTACAAGCTGACTGATATCGGCATCACCTGCTACAAGATTCGATGGGAAGGATATCAATACTACAGTGGCAGTTCCTCTGTGAATCAGATCTGGGAGCTTTATCTTTTTGAAAATGGTGATGCCATGATTCGGATGGAGAAGAAATCGACCTCGGATGGCAAGTTTTCTTTCTTTGGCACGACCTTCTCCATAAACGAAGGAGAATGCGTCTCTTTTTATCGGACCGGTGAATCGACCGGCAAGTTTACGGCTGCAACAGAAGTCTATGACATTACAAAGCATGTGTCATGAAGGAGGTGATACCGTTGATAGACTTCATTTTGAAGTATTGGATTCAGGAGTTGTTCGCTCTGGTCATCGCCATCATCACATGGCTTTGGCGAGCACTTCTGCGAAGAAAACAGGAAAACGAACAGATCAGAGAAGGAATGATGGCACTGCTGCACGACCGGATTTATCAGGCCTGCAGCTTTTTTATTGCCCGGGGATGGTGCTCACCGGATGACCGGAGCAACCTAGAGTACCTGTACAAACCATACAAGGCACTTGGCGGCAACGGAACCGGAGAAACCCTGTACAAAAAGTGTCAGGAACTGCCCCTCTCGGCAGACAGTAAAGAAAAGGAGGAATGAAGCTATGGACTTTGGAATCGCTAGTGTGGCAGCAATCACGGTGATCGCCTATCTCGTCGGTATCGGCTGCAAAGCGGCTGGCTCCGTGAAGGATGAGCTGATCCCGGTGATCTGCGGTTGCGTCGGTGCCGTGCTCGGAATCGCCGGGCTGTATCTCATGCCGGACTTCCCAGCCAAGGATATCATCAACGCCCTCGCAGTCGGCATCGTATCCGGTCTTGCAGCAACCGGTGTAAACCAGATCTACAAGCAGCTGACCAAAACGAATCAGTGAGAGGAGGTGATCCTCATATCTCGGCTGCTCCTTCCGTCAAAGGAGCGCTTCCGGCTCTTTGGGCTTCAAAACCCAGGGAGCCTTTCTTATTGTCACAAATCTTAAGGAGGTAAGAACATGAGTGAGTTCAGAGGTATTGACGTCAGCCACTGGCAAGGAGCCATTGACTGGACAAGAGTCAAAGCAGCCGGTATTCAGTTCGCCATTATCAAGTCTGGCGGATCGGATGACGGATTCTACACAGATCCCAGATGGGAAGAAAACTACAGAAATGCGAAGACTAACGGCGTCGCTGTCGGAGCGTATTATTTTGTCGGGCCTGGCTGCACTTCCGCAGCAGACGGAAAGGCAGATGCAGAACGCTTCCTTGCACAGCTCAAGGGAAAGCAGCTCGAATATCCTGTCTTTATTGATCTGGAAGCCACTGTTCCTTCTGCCAAGACAGGCGCTACGGAAGCTACGATTGCATTCTGCCGAGCACTGGAAGCGGCTGGATATTTTGCAGGGATTTACAGCTCCACCGATTCCGGCTTCCGTGAGAGACTGGATGATTCCAAGCTCACGCCATTCACACATTGGGTCGCTCAGTATGCTTCCAAATGTACCTATTGCGGGGCTTACGGGATCTGGCAGTATTCTTCCACCGGCTCAGTAAACGGCATCAGCGGAAATGTCGATATGAATATTTCCTACATCGACTATCCGTCCACTATTAAGACCGGTGGATTCAACGGGTTTGCAAAGCAGCAGGCTCCTGCTCCCACTCCGGCACCAGCGCCGGCAAGAAAGAGCGTGGATGAAATCGCGCATGAAGTTCTGAGCGGTTCATGGGGAAACGGAGACGACAGGAAGAACCATCTTGCTGCCGCTGGATACAGCTATGACGCTGTTCAGGCCAAAGTAAATGAGCTGATGGGGGCCTATAACCAGCCGCAGGTGATCTATTACACCGTGCGTTCCGGTGATACGCTCTCTGCCATTGCAAGGAAGTACGGCACATCTGTCGGCACAATCCAAAAGCTCAATCCTACGCTGATCCGAAATGTGAACCTGATCAAGGTTGGATGGAAAATCCGTGTGGAATAAAGAAATGGCCAGAGGACTGTTCTTATGAGTGTTATCCTCTGGCCTTATTTTTTTCTCTACAAACTGGAATTTGCTATTACAGTTTCTTTCTGTATAGAAGGCATTTCAAAGCAACATCGCCTTGCAATTCAAGGACAATGCTTTGCTCGCCTATACGTTCAAATCCACGATGTTCATAAAACTGATAGGTGCAATTTGTATCTGTGTAAAGGTATATCTCTTTGCCTTGTTTTATTCTTGTAAGTTCATTTAACAGAAATGTACCGACACCTTTGACCTTGCTGTCAGGATTAGCTGCTAAAAAGCGAATTTCTCCGTCTGGGTTGAACTGCTCCGTATATTTTTCATACATTGCTTTATTAGCTTCGTTATATGGCATAACACCGCTACCGAAAAATAGGTTTTGAATCACATCTACAAATTTAACATATGCACTTTTCCAAAAAGACTTGTATGGTTTCGGTTCGTTTTTCATATCTACAACAAGAACGCCAAGAAGCTTATCTCCTTCATAGGCGGCAAGCACTTGTGTGGCGTTCGTATATTCCAGATACCAAAAGTATTGCCCATAGGCATTTAGTATAAATTTGTTTTTCAAATACTCTTCAAAATGCATACCTTGGATAGCAAAACGGATTACTTTTTTGAAATCTTTTTGCTGAATCTCTTTTATCTGCAATCGAACTCACCTCGCTGTCAAATTCTAATTTGTTGTTCTCTAATCTGATTCTATACCACTCTGTCTATACCGTTCAATAAATATCTGTTCCTTGCCTGAAGGTATCCTCTTCGAATGCCCGCAGGCTTTTTTTATTTTTTCTCATTCAGGGGTGCGTTTCTCCCCTCCTTTCGAGGACGGAAGACATGAAGGGAGAACAACAAAGAATCGAGGTGATGACATGAAACTCAGACACAGAATCCGCATCAACGTCACGGACAGCTCCGGACGCAGGACAAAGGTAGTAAGCAGCGGTGTCCGCCACCTTCCGATGAAACTCCTCACAGCTCTCTTCGGGGAAAACACGGAAGTACTAATCCTCTCTCCTGGTCAGAGCGTCCAGTCAGTAGAAATCCATGAAATGAAAGGAGGCGAAACAAATGACTCAGGAAGAACTGCTTAAGGCAATCGCAGAAGATTTCCGCAGAACAGCCGACCACATTGAAAAGCTCACAGGTGTAGAAAGCCCCGCCGATCCTAAAGCGGAAACGGCCCCGTCTGCAGAAAACGTACCGGATGAAAAGCCGGTGACACTCGAGGAAGTTCGCACGGTTCTCTCTGCAAAGAGCAGCGAAGGCTATGGAAGCCAGGTCCGCGATCTCATCCACTCATTCGGTGCAGAGAAGCTCAGCGCGGTCGATCCCTCGCACTACAGGAAAATGCTGAAGAAAGCTGAGGTGATCGGGAATGCCGGTTAATCACGCAATGCTCTCTCCTTCCAGTGCACACAGGTGGCTTCACTGTACGCCTTCCGCACTGCTCGAGAAATCCTTCAGTGATACCAGCTCTCCTGCTTCAGCGGAAGGAACTGCCGCTCATGCCCTTGCTGACCACAAAGTAAAGCGAGCTCTCAAGCGTCGCAGCAAACGTCCAGTGTCTGATTACAACACAGACGAGATGGAGGAATGCACTGACGATTACCGTGACTTTGTCATGGAGCAGCTTGGCAAGGAAAGACAGACCTGCAGTGATGCTCAGGCTTACACGGAGATCGAACTTGACCTTTCAGCTTACATTCCGCATGGCTTTGGGACCAGCGACTGCATCATTGTTTCCGATAACAGGATGCATGTCATTGATCTGAAGTACGGTCAGGGAGTGCTCGTGGAGTCAGAAGAAAACCCGCAGATGATGCTCTATGCACTCGGCGCACTGGATCTCTTCGGAGATCTGTACAACTTCGAGGAAGTATCGCTGACCATCTTCCAGCCGAGACGAGACAATATTTCGACCTGGAACACCACGGTATCACACCTCAGGGAATGGGCAGATGAAGTCTTAAAACCTAAAGTTGCTCTGGCCAATGAAGGACTCGGCGATTACTGCTCCGGCGACTGGTGCCGCTTTTGCAAAGCAGCAGTCAAGTGCCGTGCAAGAGCCGAAAAGCAGCTCGCTCTCGCAAAGTACGAATTCCAGAAGCCACCCCTCCTCTCGGATGAAGAGATTGATGAGATCCTTCCCGATCTCGATCCACTGATGAAATGGGCTGAAGATCTGATGCAGTATGCCACAGATGAAGCTGCCGAACATGGGAAGAAGTGGAAAACCTACAAACTTGTCGAGGGACGCTCAAAGAGAAAGTACACAGATGAGCAGGCTGTATCAGAGGCCGCGAAGAATGCCGGCTATACCGACATTTACAGGAGAAGCCTCATCCCCATCACGGAAATGGAACGCCTGATGGGTAAGAAAACGTTCCATGAAGTTCTTGGCGGACTTGTGATGAAGCCGCCGGGCAAACCGACGCTCGTACCGAGATCGGACGGGCGACCGGAAATAATGGCAGATGATGTTCATAACGAATTCAAGGAGGAAATTTAATTATGCCTATTAACAATCATTCTACAAAAGTCGTAACCGGTATCGTAAGACTCTCTTATGCAAATGTATGGGAACCGAAGTCCATCAACGGAGGCAAGGAAAAGTACAGCGTTTCGCTGATCATCCCGAAGTCCGACAAGAAGACCATTGACGCTATCAACAAGGCGGTCGATGCGGCTATCGAGGACGGCGTAAGCAAGTTCGGCGGCAAGAAGCCGAACAAGGCAGCCATCAAGCTCCCTCTCCGCGACGGTGATATTGAGCGTGATGACGAGGCCTACAAGGACAGCTTCTTCGTCAATGCCAACAGCACCACTCCGCCCCAGATCGTTGACGCTCATGTTCAGCCGATTCTAGATCGCAGCGAAGTTTACAGCGGCTGCTATGCGAGGGTATCCGTCACTTTCTACGCTTTCAACTCCAATGGAAACAAGGGCGTGGCCTGCGGCCTTGGTAACATTCAGAAGATCAGGGACGGAGAGCCTCTCGGCGGTCATAGCAGTGCTGCTGATGATTTCTCCGACTTCTCCGACAACAACGGCGATGATGATTTTCTTGGCTAATAGCAGAAAGGCAACGATATGAAATCCAAATACCTCGTGAATTGAAAAAGTAAATTCCAGTGTAGAAGTAAATTCTACTGCAACTTAAAAAGTTCCCTTTTTTTAATATTTCAGATGCAATTCTGTTCTGAGATGCATATAATTAGGATAACTTTACTGACAAAAACCTAAATTTAGACATGCTGAATAAGCCGCTGGAAATGCAGTATGCGAGACTGAATTCCACCAGCCACATTGAAAAAATGTGAAAAGTTTACTTCCAGTCTGACAGCAGATTTTTGTCTGGTTAGTTGTTTCGAATCAGCTTAGGCGAGAGTTTGACTTCATCAGGGTCAATGCGCCTAAGCTGTAGCTTTTTTAAGACTGCCTCGCCGTATGCTTCGGCAGAAACGTCATAGGGTGTACTTCCATTCAGGCTTTTACGTGGCATAGAGTTTATGTGGTTCACAATTAGATTGACGTCCCATTGTGTCAGAAACTCAAAACTTGTGCCTTTTGGCAAGACCATTCTAAGCAGCGTATGAACATTTTCCACGCCGCCTTTCTGGCAGCTCCGCATTGGATCACAGAAGTAAATGCTGGTACGCTCGACCCCCTTGATTCCTGTCTCAAGATCCTGCGGTTTTCCGAATTCGACTCCTCTGTCTGTCAGGATCGTACCGAATAACCGGTTGAACTCATAGGTGCCGATCTTTGCCTCCAGATGGTTATATACAAGACGCACGGCTCCTGGAGTACAACGATTCATCAGAAATGCCAGGAATAGCCTCTCCTGTGTAAAATAAAAGGTCAGAAGGCATTTGCGGCTGTCTCTGCTGGATTTCACCGTATCCATCTCGACCCATTGGTCCAGCTGCAGTTTCTGGAAACAGTCAAAAGTTCGTCCGATGAATACTTCGCGATCGGTGATCTGTGTTTTATGGCACTTCCTCGGCTTGAATTTTGTTTTTCGCTTGAGGTCGATGTTTCTGGCACAGAAACGGCCGTCATTGATGTACTGGTACATGGTTCGTACCGACATATCAATCTCTGGATGATTCGTCAGGATCTGATATGGAGACTGGCCTTGATCGATCAGAGGAGATACGACCCGGTCAATGGCTTGTAGCTCCTTTCGTGTGCGGTTGATGCCGGCTCGTGAACTGGAGAGCAGCTCGGTATATTTCCGGTCCGCAAATCTGGCATCATAGCGGTATTTCTGGCTGATATGGCACTTGGACGGTGTGAGCTGCTTAGGACATCCATTGCAGACATAGGGTGCCCTATCAAGGCGCTGACAGCGTTCTCGCTTGAAGTCCGGGCAGTGCTGATTGCAGGTTGGGCACGAGGCACACTTGATCCCGCAGCGAATGATCTTTCCACATGCATTGGTCTTCCTGCAATGATAGCGATGCTCACAGAAATTCTTCAGGTTTACGAAAAGGCCATGATCTTTCCACACGCTGAGACGGTGAGCCTTGACCTCCTTTGAGATGGTGGTTGGATCCTTACAAAGGTTCTTGGCAATGTCCTTGAAGGTTCTTCCTTCGTTGATTGCTTTTTCAATGTACAGTCTGTCATTGAGCGTCAGATGTTTTTGATTGCCTGGTATTAACTTACTCATTGATTTCCTTCTACTGCTGTCAGAAGGACAGGGCAATCATAGTACAATTATATGAAAGAGTAAATGCTACCTATGCAAGACTAACTTCCACATATAAAACCAAGAGTGGAATTTAAAATTTCATTTTTCAAATCCAAATACCTGTGTTACAATAAAACTGTATCACAAATACCTGTGTTACAATAAAACTGTATTGGGAACAAGAAAGGAAGATTCAAATGGCAAATATCATGATCTTAGGCGCACACGGGCAAATTGCAACGTTAGCGCGGCATCAGTTGCTGAAAGAAACCGATCATCACCTGAGTTTGTTTCTACGCAATGCCGGGCGGCTACAAGACGTCAATCCGCAACGGGAGACGGTGATTGACGGGGATGTCACCGACACCGCCAAGTTGACCAAGGCGCTTGCTGGCATTGACGTTGTCTATGCCAACCTTGGCAACAAGGGAATTGAAGATCAGGCAAAATCCGTCGTGAAAGCGATGGATGCTGCAGGTGTGAGTCGATTGATTTGGATTTCGACGTTGGGAATTTACGATGAAGTCCCCGGCGCTTTTGGCAAGTGGAATCATCAAATGCTTGATGGTGGTTATCTTGAAACCTACGCCGCAGCCGCCAAAGTCATTGAAAATTCTGACTTAAAATATACGATCATTCGGCCAGCTTGGCTTTCCAATAAAAACATTGTCAGTTATGAATTAACGGAAAAAGGCGAGCCATTTAAGGGCACAGAAGTCTCTCGGCGCAGCATCGCTGACTTCGTCGTCAAGCTGATTAACGATCCAAGCAAACACATCGGTGCTTCACTTGGCGTTGACCAACCTAACACCCAAGGCGATAAGCCTTCCTTCTATTAAAGTAACCAGTCATCGGCCAAATCAAAAAGAGTTTATTTCCGTGTTCATCACTGGGAAATAAACTCTTTTCTGTTGCCATGCCCTTTACTTGGCTATCAAAGTATTATCTTTTTAAGCTCGTCAGGTTCATTGACAGAAGCTTCAAGCAATTCTTGAATATCAATTTGCCAAGGATCAGTAAGCATTTCATCGATTGGTTTTAATACTTTCTTTTCGTCCAGCTTGATTACTCCTAACATCAAAATAATAATTTCAGTTTAGATACGCAGTTCTTAGACATTCTTGATACAGTTCTCTACATCATCTACGCCCTCTTCGGGCTCGGCGGACTGGGACTCACGATCATTATGGTCGTGATTTCCATCCGGAATACAAAGCGCGACGATGCGTTTGAGAAGGAACTGCACGACCAGAAGATGAAAAACGAGGCAGCCGCTGCAGAGCGTGACAAGGAATTCGCAGCGGAAAAACAGCAGTGGGACAAGGAATACCATGAAAGACGCATGGCTGCTCTCGAAGATCTGAAGCACTGACAACTGAATAACGGCAACATATAACGGCGGCGGGAGGCAGAATTCCCGCCGCTTATTTTTTTTTATGGAGACACATTATGAAATCACTTAGTATCGATCTCGAAACATTCTCAGACGTCGATCTGAACAAGTCTGGTGTGTACCGGTACACGGAAAGTCCGGCCTTTGAGATTCTTCTCTTCGGATTTGCCAGAGATGATGATCCGGTAACCGTCCTGGATCTGACTGCCGGCGATACCGTTCCTGAAGATGTTCTGGATGCACTGACAGACGAAACAGTGACAAAGTGGGCATTTAATGCAAGTTTTGAACGGATCTGTCTTTCCGCATATCTTAGAAAATATTACCCGGAGTGCTTTGTCACCTACAGTATTCCGGAAGACAGCGTCCGAAATTACCTCGACCCGGCATCCTGGCGCTGTTCCATGATCTGGTCTGCCTATCTTGGCCTTCCCCTCTCTCTGAAAGGCGTCGGCGAGGCATTAGATCTCGAAGAACAGAAAATGGCAGAAGGCAAGGAACTCCTCCGCTACTTCTGCACTCCGTGCAAGCCGACAAAGGCGAACGGCGGCAGAACAAGGAATCTCCCCTCTGACGCACCGGATAAATGGGAGGTCTTTAAGAAATACAACCGCCGCGATGTCGAGGCGGAAATGTCCATCAAAAAGCACCTGCGTAACTTCCCTGTCCCGGAATCAGTCTGGGAGGAATACCACATCGATCAGGAGATTAATGACCGAGGCATTCTTGTAGACCTTGAGATGGCAGAACAGGCCATTGCAATTGACAGCCGGTCAAGAGCCTCTCTTACCGAGAAGCTCAAGAAGCTGACCGGTCTTTCCAATCCGAACTCTGTCGTGCAGATGAAGGACTGGCTGAGTGCCCACGGCCTTAAGACAGATACCCTTGGCAAGAAGGCTGTGGCATCCCTTCTGGAAACTGCTCCGGATGATCTGAAGGAAGTGTTAAAGCTCCGTCAGCAAATTGCCAAATCCTCTGTAAAGAAGTATCAGGCCATGCAGAACGCTGCCTGTCGGGACCACAGAGCAAGAGGAATGTTCCAGTTCTATGGGGCAAACCGCAGTGGACGATTCTCCGGGCGGCTGATTCAGTTACAGAACCTTCCTCAGAACCACATGCCGGATCTGGCGGAGGCAAGAGCCCTCGTGAAAAGCGGCGACTATGATTCTCTGGATCTTCTCTATGATTCCGTTCCGAATGTTCTGTCCGAACTGATCCGAACTGCTTTTATTCCCCGTCCCGGTATGAAATTCATTGTCAGTGACTTCTCTTCCATCGAGGCAAGAGTCCTGGCTTATCTGTCCGGTGAACAGCATACGATAGACTCCTTTGCCAAAGGCGAAGATATCTACTGTGCAACTGCATCAGCCATGTTCCACAAACCTGTGGTCAAGCATGGCATCAACGGTGAGCTCCGCCAGAAAGGTAAGATTGCGACGCTGGCCTGCGGTTATGGCGGTTCCGTGGGCGCTCTGAAGGCGATGGGTGCCCTTGATATGGGACTCAAGGAAGAAGATCTCCAGCCCATCGTGGACGCTTGGCGTGCCGCAAACCCGAATATCACGCAGTTTTGGTGGGACGTCGACCGTGCCGTGAAGGAAGTTATCCGGACAAAGGGAACCAGGGAAGTCAGGGGAATCCGGTTCTTCTACAAAAGCCAGATGCTCTTTATCCATCTTCCTTCCGGCAGAGATCTGGCCTACGTGAAGCCGATGATCCAGCCGAATCAGTATGGCGGCGAATCCATCACATACATGGGCATCGGATCCACGAAGAAGTGGGAACGCATTGAATCATACGGTCCGAAGATCGTGGAGAACATTACCCAGGCGATCAGCCGCGACATTCTCTGCTACGCCATGCGGACGCTCTCCCACTGCTTTATCTGCGCTCATGTACACGATGAGCTGATCATCGAATGCGGCATGGACGTATCCGTCGACGCGGTCTGCAAGCAGATGGGAAGAACCCCTCCGTGGGCACCCGGACTTCTGCTCCGTGCGGACGGCTACGAATGCGAATTTTATAAGAAAGACTGACGTTTCTGATGGGCAGACGCACTTTTTAATCCGAAGGGGTGCGTTCTGCCCGTCTTTTTGAGGACGGAAGACATGAAGGAGGTGCTCATCCATGACCGATGAACAGAAAACCCGTATCTTCCGTATGAGAGAACAGGGAATGAGCTATGACGCGATTGCCGAGTCCCTCTCCCTTTCCAAGAATACCGTCAAGTCTTACTGCCGCCGGAACAACCTTTCCGGACGCAGGAAACAGGAGTCTGATGATGCAAAGCCTGCGGAATTCTGTCCGAACTGCGGAAAGCCCGTCCGGCAGATTCCGGGAAGAAAACATATCCGGTTCTGCAGCAGTGCCTGCCGTCAGGAATGGTGGAACAGCCATCTGGACCAGGTGCATCGGAAAGCGGTATATGACTTCACCTGCGCATGCTGCGGCAGACCCTTTTCCGCCTATGGCAACGCACACCGGAAATACTGCTCTCACGCATGCTACATCAAAGCGAGATTCAAAGGAGGCGCTGACCAGTGAATAAAGAAAAATGCGAAGCCGAGCGCCACTACCAGGCGAGCCTGTCGGCAGCAAAATCCATGCTGAAATCCGGCATCATCACCCGGAAGGAATACGACGAAATTGATACAATCCTGCTCCGCAAATACCGCCCTGTTTTCGGCACTTTATTCTCAGATAACGCTTGATACCATCGGCGGGTCTGAGTGATGAATAGACACGGAAAGGAGCTGATTTCATGAAGAAAATTACAGAAATCAAAAAGATGAAACCGGTCCTGCCGGAGCGGAAAAAGGTCGCTGCCTACTGCCGTGTATCCATGGAAACAGAACGGCTGCACCATTCCCTCTCGGCGCAGGTATCCCGTTACAGCGAACTGATCCAGAGCAATCCACAGTGGGAGTTCGCCGGGATCTACGCCGACGAGGGCATCAGCGGGACAAAGGCGGAAAAGCGCCCGGAGTTCATGCGTCTTATTGCAGACTGTGACGCCGGAAAGATCGACATTGTACTGACGAAAAGCATCAGTCGGTTCGCGAGAAACACCGTTGACCTTCTGAAAACGGTCCGGCACCTGAAAGACATTGGCGTGGAAGTCCGGTTTGAAAAGGAAAACATCCGCTCCCTCAGTGATGACGGAGAACTGATGCTCACGCTGCTCGCTTCCTTCGCGCAGGAAGAGTCGCGTTCCATATCTGAGAATGAAAAGTGGAGCGTGAAAAAGCGGATGGAACAAGGCATCCCGACTGCAAAGCCGCCCATTCTCGGATATAAATGGGTGGGAAATCATCTGGAGATTGTCCCGGAAGAAGCCGCAGTAGTCAAACGCATTTTTCAGAATTTTCTTGACGGAAAGTCCCGACTTGAAACAGAACGCGAGCTTGAAGCGGAAGGTATTCGTTCCGTGAACGGAAACGTCATGCGAGACTCCCAGCTAAAGCACATCCTTAACAATATTACCTATACGGGTAACACTCTTCTGCAGAAGGAATTCGTAGAGGATCCAATCACGAAAAAACGCCGAAAAAACAAAGGACAGCTTCCACAGTATTACATTGAAAACACGCATGAAGCCATCATCGACTACGACACATGGAAATATGTGCAGGACGAGATGGAACGGCGACGGGAACTCGGAGCTCTGGCGAACAAGAGCTTGAACACCTGCTGCTTCACTGGAAAAATAAAATGCCCATACTGTGGATTCAGCTACATGCACAACCATCGCAACAAGAACGGTCACCCTCAGGAATACTGGAATTGCGGCAGCAAGAAGAAAAAACAGGAACCCGATAAGAAGTGCCCGGTCGGTGGCACAATCAGCCAGAAGGCGCTCGAGAAAGCCTGCTGTGAAGTGCTTGGGCTTTCCGAATTTGACGAGGCTGTATTTCTTGAAAAGGTTGACCATATCGAAGTGCCGGAGAAATACACGCTCCAATTCTTCTTAAAAGATGGAACGGAGATCACCCGTCCTGCTCCGAATACCGGCCATCAGGACTGCTGGACAGCGGAATACCGGGCTGAGACTTCAAAGAAACGCCGCGAGCATCCCTACGCCAAAGGCACAACAGAGCTTTCCGGAAGAATCAAATGCGCTGCATGCGGCTGTAATTTCCGTCGCTGCACGCAGCCTGCTTCCAATCCGAACAAGCCGAAAATGCACTACTGGCGCTGTTCAAATCACAGCAATGGATGCATAACCATCGGATTACGTGAGGACGTTCTGAAGAAGCAGATCGCCGAGGTCATGGGAATTCCTGAATATGATGCGGATCTTTTCAAAAATCAGATTCCGCTGATCTATGTGAAAGACAAAGATCTTCTGGAAATTCACTTTAAAGACGGACGGGTCGAAACTACGCAATACGCTCCTCCGGAAAAGACCTTCACGCCTCGCAGCGAAGAATCTAGAGAACACATGCGGCAGCTCATGAAGGAAAGATGGACTCCGGAATATAAGGCTCAGATGAGCAGGAAGATGAAACAGATAAGGAGTGAGAAATTTTGGAACAGCAGCGGAAAGTAAAAACCATCCCGGCGACGCTGACGCCTATTACCGCCACTCCGATTGGCGAGAACAAGAAACGCCGTGTCGCAGCCTATGCCCGTGTATCCACCGATCATGATGAGCAGTTCACAAGCTACGAAGCTCAGATCGACTACTACACGAAATACATCAAATCGAGAAGTGACTGGGAATTCGTCAAGGTCTATACAGACGAGGGAATTTCCGGCACCGGAACGAAAAAGAGAATCGGCTTCCGCACCATGATCGATGATGCCCTTGCCGGAAAGATCGACCTGATCGTCACGAAGTCCGTCAGCCGCTTCGCAAGAAACACGGTAGACAGCCTTACGACCATCCGTGAGCTGAAGGAGCACAGCGTCGAATGTTATTTCGAGAAGGAGAATATCTGGACCTTCGACGGTAAGGGAGAACTTCTGATCACAATCATGTCAAGCCTCGCGCAGGAAGAATCCCGCAGCATTTCCGAGAACTGCACCTGGGGCCAGAGGAAACGGTTCGCCGACGGAAAGGTGACCGTGCCGTTCAAACGCTTCCTCGGATACGACCGAGGGCCTAACGGCGAGCTGGTAGTCAATGAAGAACAGGCCAAACTTGTAAAACGGATCTACCGGATGTTTATGGAAGGCACAACACCTTACGGAATTGCCACTAAGCTCACGGAGGAGAATATTCCATCACCAAGTGGCAAGCAGAAATGGCATGCCGGAACGGTAAAGGCTATCCTCTCCAATGAAAAATACAAGGGTGACGCACTCTTGCAGAAGTCCTTCACCGTCGACTTCCTGACCAAGAAAACAAAAATCAATGAAGGTGAGGTCCCGCAGTACTATGTCGAAAAGGACCACGAAGCAATCATTGATCCGGAGATCTTCGATCAGGTCCAGGATGAACTGAAGCGCCGCTGCCCCGGTAGAAACCGCTACAGTGGCGTTCATGTTTTCTCCGGCAAGGTAAAATGCGGACAGTGCGGGAGCTGGTACGGCTCTAAGGTCTGGCATTCCAATGACAAATACCGCCGGACGATCTGGCAGTGTAATCATAAGTACGATGGAGGTGAGAAATGCAAAACGCCAGTCCTCACGGATGATGAACTCAAGGGAAAATACATCTCAGCAGTCAACAAGCTGTTTGCCGACAAGAAATCGATTCTGGCAGATTATAACGAGATCCTCGCTGGACCGCTTTACGATACTTCCGGACTGGAAAGGAAAAGGACAGAATATGAAGACGAAATGAGTACCGCAGCTGAACTGGTGCAGAAGGAAATCAAGAAGAACGCTCTGGAACCGCAGAATCAGGCAGAATACCAGAAGCGGTATGACACCCTGACAGAACGCTTCAATGCAGCGAAAAAGAGTCTCGCCGACACCGAAGCTGAAATCAGCAGAAAAGAACTCGCCCGCTCTTCTATCCGGCAGTTTCTGGCTACGCTTGGCAAACAAAAAGACCTTGTGACAACATTCGACGCCGTACAATTCCAGAGCCTCGTTGATTTCATCACGGTTTACAGCAAAGATGACATCCGGATAAACTTCAAGAACGGGATGGAAATCAAAGCCTGAAACCAAATATCCATAGAACAAAATGCGCCACCTACGACAAAACCGGAGGTGACGTTTTTTATTCGTTCTGCAGCAATTCACGTATTCTTTTCGTCAGACCTCACTATTGTCTGCTTCTGGATCTACATCTTGTCCGGGATGCATACTGACAGCACCCTTGGCCTGTAAATTGGCTAGATTCTCCAGCATTATCTTTCCGATCTCGGTCGGATCATAATTGCACGCGGAACAAATGAGCCGCAGCCCATCTGGCGTCAACATACGACCATGCCTCGTGTCATCCAGCAACTTCTGATATTCTTCATATTGCTTGTTTGTAATCTTCTTCATTGCTTCGCTTCCTTTAGCAATGTGCAAATGCCTTGATAGCATAAACAGCAACTACTGCTGCCGGAATGCTCATCAAGGCAACAGCAGCTGGCCAACCAGTAAGACTGACATTTACAGTTGAATGCTTTGCTAATTCCGGTGCTCCCATTGTTAAGTTTTCAATCCCATTTTCCATGTTGCTATCCTTTCTCCGCTGCTTATTTGCGGTTGCTATATTTATGCCTCATTGGCCTGCATCGTTTAGAATGGATAGAATCTGACTGATGTAATCCATTGCTTCTTCATCTGAACGCTCAAGAAGTTTTGCGACCTTTCTTACCACTTCTAGACGATCAACAGTAGACATTTCTTGTGTTTTTACTTCAGGAGATGGAATTTCCGTGTACACCAGAAGGCGATTTCCAACTAAGTGACTGTTGTATCTTCCGTTACAGTTTTTAGTGAGGTAGGCAGAAACACCTCTTAAATGATTCCCAATTGCAAAACTGGAAACCATATCTACGGGAACCCTTACCTCAAGGACCACATTGTTTCCGATTAACATCGGAACTTCCAATTGAACATTGTATCTGGAGTACAGGTTAAGAGATGCGCTTTCTGTCGCATCGCGGATGTCCCGTAAACAGTCTGCTGCCTTGATGCTCGAATCAGCAAATTCTATCTGTATGAACTTAGATACCATCTTCATATTTCAGGTCTCCTTTTGTATCTACATTCGGAGTTACTTGTAAATTTGTTCTAAATATATCACGCTTGTTGCCAGATGTAAATACTTTCAGCGTGATTTGTAAAATATTTGGGCTCAAAAAAAATCGGGCTATAACCCGACATCTACATTGCACCCTTATTTTCGACCTTGCACCCTTTTTTCATGCGCACATTCTGGAAATGTTAAATTGTATCATTTTCGGTCGGATGTTTTCAGTTCATGATTTTTGCGTACCGTATCCATCAGTACACTGCGGGTTTCAATATACTGGATCGTTGATTCCCGGTTAGACGCATTGGACAGTCTGGTATACTTCCACAGCAATTGCAGATCATTCAGAAAACGTTCGTGATTGCCGGTATCTTCATCAAAGGCCACAATGACCTGCAGTGGCGGAATGACATCACCCGGCAGACTGTCCGGTCCTAAGGCATGGATGAAATAGCTGCTGATCTGGTAAAAGAGATCCTTGTAATTATGCTGAGAAAGATAGCGGAGATAGAAGAGAAACTCTGTGCCGCCTTCATCCAGAATGTCATTGCGCTTCATGACGGGCAGCAGTTTCTTTGCACAGTCATAGGAATCTGCCGGCTTTTTTGTGCGGTAAAGTTCCAGTATCATCATGGTAGGATTGCTGGCTGCGGATGGATATTCTTTAATCAGTTCCTGCACAAGAGAAATATATCTGCCTGCGTCTTCTTCTTGTTTTGTGAACGAGGCAAGCAGGGCACACTCGGCAATGGCAATTGTGGCATACTCCTCGTATCTTTCGTTCAGTCTCAGCTGGTCCAGCAGGCTTTCCGCTTTCTGTACATAGGCATAGGCATTGCCATAAGCATCTGCCCGCAGACATACATCGGCCAGGTTGATATTCATCAGTGTGATCTGTTCGCTCAGATTATGTTCTTCTGCAAAGGCAAGCCCCTGCAGGTAGGCTTCCATGGCACTGGCTGTATTGCCCATACGCATGGAGACCAGTCCGATCATGTTCAGGATGCCAATGATCTGCGGCCATGTCTGTGTCTTGAGAAGATGGCTCAGGGCAGAACGCAGCAGATCATATGCCTGCATGGCATGACCGGAACGATAGTATACAAAGCATCTGGCATACAGTGCCAGTCCCTGAAGGTAATCATCCTGCATCGTCTTGCCGGTTTTGAGCAGTACGTCTGCGGCTGTATTGACCGTGTCATCCTTTTCCTTGCGCATATTCAACAGGATATCGACATATGTTCTGATTTGAGGAGAATAATCGTCACGCATGCCTCTATTGTAGCCATAATTAACTCTGGTTTTTGAGTAATGAAACAAATAACCTGCCGGATGATAAAAATGTTATGAAACAAATGTAAATTCTATCATCCAAGGATCCTCTCATTCCCTTTACAATCAAGCCGTTTTTTACTAATATAACGTTGGTTTTTCACTTGGCAGTGCATTTGTCAGCTTTGGGAAGGAAGGACGGGATTATGGCTGTTTCTTTGCTTGACTGGTTTACTGTACCGCATTCTTTCCACACTGATGGAGGCGCTCTGCCATCATTTCACAACACGATTTACGCCCATGGAGTATCCATGGGCTGATTTTGTTTTGCAAAAGGAGAACAGATGAAAAAAGTTGGGATTGTCATGGGCAGTGACAGTGATCTTGGGGTCATGAAGAAGGCTGCCGCCGTACTGGATCAGTTTGATGTACCGTATGAAGTGCATGTTTACAGTGCACACCGCACACCGCTGGAAGCATCCGGGTTTGCTGAAAAGGCAAAGGAAAATGGCTTTGGTGTCATTATTGCCGGGGCTGGCATGGCTGCGGCACTGGCCGGGGTACTGGCTGCGCATACAACCCTGCCGGTCATCGGTGTACCGCTGAAGAGTGCAGCTCTGGAAGGCACGGATGCACTGCTTGCGACCGTCATGATGCCAGGCGGCATTCCGGTTGCCACGGTTGCCATCGATGGTTCCAAGAACGCCGCCTGGCTTGCTTTACAGATTCTTGCCGTAAGCGATGAAGATCTTGCCAAGAAATTAGCAGATGAGCGTGTAAAGATGCACGATGGCGTGATTGCTAAGGATGCGGCTGTTCAGAAGGAGTTTGCAAAGTAATGGAAAAGAGTTATTCAAAGAGCTACAAGGATGCCGGTGTGGATGTGACAGCCGGATATCGTTCGGTTGAGCTGATGAAGAAGGATGTGGCTTCCACAGCCAGAGAAGAGGTTCTGGATACAATCGGCGGCTTTGGCGGCCTGTTTGCCCCGAAGGTAAGCGGCATGAAAAAGCCGGTGCTTGTGTCTGGCACCGATGGTGTCGGTACCAAACTCAAGATTGCATTCCTGATGGACAAACATGACACCGTCGGTATTGACTGCGTTGCCATGTGCGTCAACGATGTGATCTGTGCCGGTGCCGAGCCGCTGTTCTTCCTGGATTACATTGCCTGCGGCAGGAATGAGCCGGAAAAGATTGCGACCATTGTCAAAGGTGTTGCTGCTGGCTGTAAAGAAAGCGGCTGTGCTTTGATCGGCGGGGAAACTGCTGAACATCCAGGCCTGATGCCGGAAGATGAATATGATCTTGCCGGTTTTACGGTTGGCATGGTTGATGAAGAGAAAATCCTGGATAAAAACAGTGTCATGGCTGGTGATGTGTGCATTGGCTTAGCATCATCCGGTGTGCATTCCAATGGTTTTTCCCTGGTGAGAAAAGTGTTTGGCATTGACAATGCGGATGTACTTGATGGTTACGAAGAAGAACTTGGGGCACCGCTTGGTGAAGTGCTGTTAACACCGACCCGTCTGTATGTCAAACCAATCCTCTCCTTATTAGATAAGGTACATGTGAAGTCCATTGCCCATATTACCGGCGGCGGCTTCTATGAGAATATGCCAAGAGCCTTTGGCGAGAATCTGTCTGCCTGCATCAGAAAGGGCAGCTGGCCGGTGCTGCCGATCTTTGATCTGATCCAGAAGAAGGGCGGCATTTCTGAGCATGATATGTTCAATACGTTCAATATGGGTATTGGCATGATGGTTATCGTGGCAAAGGAAGATGTGGATGCCACGCTGGCTTCTTTGAAGGAAAGCAATGTGCCTGCCTATGTCATTGGTGAAATGGTGGAAGGCAGCCATACGGTGGAGTTCAGATGACAAGGATTGCAGTTCTTGTTTCAGGGGGCGGGACCAATCTGCAGGCTCTGCTGAATGCGGAAAAGGATGGAAAGATCCCGTATGGGCAGATTGTTCTGGTTGTTTCATCCCGCCCGGATGCCTATGCATTGCAGAGGGCTGAGAAAGCCAATAAGAAGACGGCAGTGATTCGCAGGAAAGACTATGCCAGTGCGGATGATTACGACCAGGCCATGCTTTCTCTTTTGAAAGACAATGGCATTGAAGAAGTCATCCTGGCCGGTTTCCTGTCCATTCTGGGATCCCGTGTCATTGCGGCGTATCCCAAGCGGATCATCAATATTCATCCCTCTTTGATCCCTTCTTTCTGCGGCAAAGGCTACTATGGCCTGCATGTCCATGAGGCAGCTTTACAGCGTGGGGTGAAGGTGACCGGCGCAACCGTGCACTATGTCAATGAGATTCCTGATGGCGGTGAGATCATTGCCCAGAAAGCGGTTGAGATTCTGCCGGGTGATACACCGAAAGTGCTGCAGAAGCGGGTGATGGAACAGGCGGAATGGATCCTGCTGCCAAAGGCAGCGGCGGATCTTGCCGAGAGAATTGAAAAGGAGAAGAAGTCATGAAACCAGTTGATTTATATGCCTGGCTGCAGGCAAAGACATACCCGGGCCGGGGCATTGCCATTGGCCGCACACCTTGTGGTAAGAAGATGCGCATTGCCTATTGGATCATGGGCCGCTCTGACAACAGCCGCAACCGGATTTTTGTGACAACCGATGACGGTATCCGCACCCAGGCCTTTGATCCTTCCCGGTGTTCTGATCCTTCTTTGATCATCTATCATCCGGTCAGAGTCTTCCAGGATAATACGATTGTCACCAATGGCGACCAGACCGATACGATTCTGGAATTTCTCAAGAATGGAAAGAGCTTTGAAGAAGCACTGGATACACGAACCTTTGAACCGGATGGACCGAACTGGACACCGCGCATTTCTGCTCTGATCAAGGGTGATTCCTTAACCATGTCGATTCTGAAGAGTGATGATGGTGATGAAAGCAGCACATTGCGCTTTACCTTCTCTTACAGTCATGTTGCCCCGGGCAATGGCCGGGTGATTACAACGTATCAGGATGATGGCAGTCCGCTGCCTTCCTTTGGAGGTGAGCCGGTATCCTGGACAATGGTGCATGAGAACTTTTCTTTGTTTGGCCAGCATATCTGGCAGAGTCTGAATCAGGATAACAAGGTGTCTTTGTTTACCAGACAGATCAATCTGGAAACAGGTGAAGTTGAGACACAGATTTTCAATAAGAATGAGGGAGAATGAGATGGCAAATCAGTTGGAACTGAAGTATGGCATGAATCCGAATCAGAAACCGGCCCGCATCTATATGCAGGATGGTTCTGATCTACCTGTGAAAGTGCTGAATGGCCGCCCTGGCTATATCAACTTTCTGGATGCTTTGAACAGCTGGCAGCTTGTGAAAGAGTTAAAGGCAGCCACTGGCCTGCCCAGTGCAGCCTCTTTCAAGCATGTATCACCGGCCGGCGCTGCTGTGGCATCTCCTCTGTCTGACATCGACAAGCAGATTTATTTCACGGATGATGTCGATCTCAGTCCGCTGGCATGTGCCTATGCCCGGGCCAGAGGCGCTGACAGAATGAGCTCCTATGGTGATTTTGCGGCTCTGTCTGATGTGTGTGACAAAGCAACGGCATTACTGCTGAAGAAAGAAGTCAGTGATGGTGTCATTGCCCCGGGCTATACCCAGGAAGCACTGGATATTCTGTGTGCCAAGAAAAAGGGAAAGTACAATGTCATCCAGATTGATCCAGACTATGTACCGGCCCCAGTGGAGCACAAGCAGGTGTTTGGTGTGACCTTTGAGCAGGGCCGCAATAATTCTGTGATTTCCGAGGACCTTTTCAATAACATCGTGACAAAGAACAAGGATCTGCCGGAAGAGGCAAAGCGTGATCTGATGATCTCGCTGATTGCTTTGAAGTATACCCAGTCCAATTCGGTTGCCTATGCCAAGGATGGCCAGTGCATTGGCATCGGGGCAGGACAGCAGAGCCGTGTGCATTGCACAAGACTGGCTGGCTCCAAGGCTGACAACTGGTGGCTGCGTCAGAATGAGAAGGTTCTTTCCCTTCCGTTTGTCGAGAAGATCAGAAGAGCAGACCGTGACAACTGCATTGATAACTACATTGGTGAACATCCTGAAGATGTACTGGCCGATGGTGTGTGGGAGCAGTTCTTTACCAGAAAGCCGGAGCCTTTTACAAAGGAAGAAAAGCTTGCCTGGCTGAAGCAGCTGAAGAATGTATCGCTTGGCTCTGATGCCTTCTTCCCGTTTGGTGACAATATTGAGCGTGCTCATCTGTCCGGTGTGCAGTATGTGGCTGAGCCGGGTGGTTCCATCCGTGATGACAACGTTATTGAAACAGCTGACAAGTATGGCATGGTCATGGCCTTTACAGGTCTGCGCCTGTTCCATCATTGAGGAGATGTGATCATATGAAGGTACTGGTAGTTGGCTCCGGCGGCCGGGAACATGCCGTGATCCGCGCGCTTGCGAAGAACAAGAGTATTGATGAAATTGTCTGTGCACCTGGCAACGGCGGCATTGCCTCCCTTGCCACATGTGTGAATATCGGCGCCACTGATGTGGATGGCATGGTTGACTATGCAAAAAACAATGGCATTGACTTCTGTGTTGTCACACCGGATGATCCGCTTGCCTTAGGCATGGTGGATGCCATGGAAGCAGCCGGTATTCCAAGCTTTGGACCAAACAAGAAGGCTGCCCAGATTGAGGCCAGCAAGGTATTTGCCAAGGGTCTGATGAAGAAGTATGGCATTCCAACCGCTGCCTATGAAGTGTTTACGGATCCTGCGGATGTGCTTGCCTATCTGCAGAAGAGAAATACATGGCCGGCCGTGATCAAGGCGGATGGTCTTGCCTTAGGCAAGGGTGTTCTGATTGCACAGAATGAGGAAGAAGCCAGGGCTGCTGTCAAGGAGCTGATGGTCGATAAGAAGTTTGGTGCCAGCGGCAATGAAGTGGTTGTCGAAGAGTTCATGGAAGGGCCGGAAGTATCTGTGCTTTCCTTTACAGACGGCCATGTGATTGTGCCGATGGTATCGTCCATGGATCATAAGCGTGTCAATGATGGCGACAAGGGCCTCAATACCGGCGGCATGGGCACCATTGCCCCTTCTCCTGTCTATACACCAGAGATTGCCAAGGAATGCATGGAGAAGATCTTTGTGCCGACCATGCAGGCCATGAACAAGGAAGGCCGCACTTTCAAGGGCGTGCTGTACTTTGGCCTGATGCTGACAAAAGATGGGCCGAAGGTGGTGGAATACAACTGCCGTTTCGGTGATCCGGAGACCCAGGTTGTCCTGCCGCTGTTGAAGAGTGATTTGTTTGAGATCATGCAGGCTGTGCACGATGAGAAACTGGCTGATCTGAAGATCGAGTGGTCTGAGGAAGCAGCTGCCTGCATCATGGAAGCCAGCGGCGGCTATCCGGAGAGCTACAAGAAGGGCTATGAGATTCATGGCCTGGAGGAGAATGGCCAGCATCTGGGTGTGTATGTCTATCATTCCGGGACAAAGAAGGAAAATGGAAAGTTCTATACCAATGGCGGCAGAGTGCTGGGCATTATGGCCACTGGTAAGGATCTGAAGGAAGCACTGGCGAAGGCATATGCGGCCGTAGATGAGATCGGCTTTACAGATATGCATTATCGCCATGATATTGGCAAGAGGGTATTGTAATGACGGTATATCGTGGTTTTTCAGAGAAGAAAAGAGCATTTGCGACAGAAGCAGAAGGTGTGCGCACAGATCTTGAGACTGCATTGCGCAGACCGGTTGAGGCCGTACGTATTCTCAACCGCTATGACATCGAGAATATTGATCCGAAGGATTTTGAACTGGCAGCCCGCACCATTCTGTCAGAGCCGCAGGTAGATCATTACTATAATGAGGAAGCACCGGCCCCGGACAAGGATGACTATGTACTGGCCGTGGAATATCTGCCCGGTCAGTTTGACCAGAGAGCAGATTCCTGTGCCCAGTGCATTCAGCTGGCAACTGGCAAGGAGCGTCCATTAGTACGCACAGCCAGGATCTATTACATCAAGGGCGAATTCTCTGACAAGGAGAAGGAACTGATCCAGTCCACCCTGATCAACCCTGTGGAGGCAAGAAAAGCATCTCTTGCAAAACCGGCAACGATTCAGGAATCCTATCAGAAACCGCCGCTGCCGCCGGTACTGGATGGTTTCTGCCAGCTGGATGAAGCAGGTCTTGCAAAGTTCATCAAGGACCATGGCCTGGCCATGGATCTGGCGGATATTGTGTTCCTGCAGAAGTATTTCAAGGAAGAAGAAAAGCGTGATCCTAGACTCACCGAGATCATGGTTATTGATACCTACTGGTCTGACCACTGCCGTCATACAACCTTCAATACACGTTTGAACAAGATTGAGATTGAACCTGCATATGTCAAAGATGCGGCAAAGGAATATGCAGAGTTAAGAGAGACCGTCTATGCCGGCAGAGAAGCCAAGCCGGTTACGCTGATGGATCTTGGTACAATTGGTGCCAAGTATCTTAAGAAGATCGGCAGGCTGGAGGATCTTGACCAGAGTGAGGAGATCAATGCCTGCTCGGTGAAGATGAAAGTGGATGTCGACGGTGAAGAGCAGGACTGGCTGCTGATGTTCAAGAATGAGACACATAACCATCCGACAGAGATTGAGCCGTTTGGCGGTGCTGCGACATGTCTTGGCGGTGCCATTCGTGATCCGCTGTCCGGCCGTTCCTATGTGTATCAGGCAATGCGTATTACCGGAGCTGCCGATCCGACTGCACCGATTGAGGATACAATGCCCGGCCGTCTGCCGCAGAGAAAGATTGTCACAACTGCTGCCAATGGATACAGCTCCTATGGCAACCAGATCGGTCTGGCTACGGGTCTTGTGCAGGAACTGTATCATTCCAACTATGTGGCAAAGAGAATGGAAGTTGGTGCGGTCATTGCGGCTGCTCCGGCTGCCAATGTCATCAGAAAGCGGCCGGAGCCAGGCGATGTTGTGATTCTGCTGGGCGGCCGTACTGGCCGTGATGGATGCGGCGGTGCCACGGGTTCTTCCAAGGCACACAATGATGATTCTCTGGAAACATGTGGTGCAGAGGTACAGAAGGGCAATGCCCCGGAAGAGCGCAAACTGCAGAGACTGTTCCGCAATCCTGAGGCTACACGTCTGATCAAGCGGTGCAATGACTTTGGTGCCGGCGGCGTATCGGTTGCCATTGGTGAGCTGGCCGATGGCCTGGTCATTGATCTGAATAAGGTACCGGTCAAGTATAAGGGATTAAACGGCACGGAGCTTGCCATCTCCGAATCCCAGGAGCGTATGGCGGTTGTGGTTGCAGAGAAGGATGCACCGCTGTTCCAGGAACTGGCAGATAAGGAAAACCTGGAGTCCACGGTTGTGGCTGTGGTGACCAAAGAGCCGCGCATGGTATTGAATCTGGATGGTGTTTCGATTGTTTCACTGTCCAGAGCTTTCCTGGATACCAATGGTGCACCGAAGCATACCGATGTCATTGTTGAGGCAGATAAAGAGGAAGAGGATAAGACCTGTGTTCCGACAAAGGAGAAGCTTCTTTCCTTTGCCAGTGATCTGAATGTATGTTCTCAGATTGGTCTGTCGGAGCGGTTTGATTCGACGATTGGTGCTGGTACGGTATTGATGCCGTTTGGCGGCAGAAGACAGCTGACCCCGATTCAGACGATGGCTGCCAAGATTCCGCTGTTAAAGGGTGAAACCAATACGGCATCTTTGATGAGCTGGGGCTTTGATCCGTATCAGATGTCTGCTTCGCCGTTCAAGGGTGCGCAGAAGTCTGTGATCAATGCATTGAGTAAGATTGTGGCAGCAGGAGGCAGCCGCCATCATGCCTGGATGAGTTTCCAGGAGTACTTTGGCCGCTGCACGGCACCGAAGAAGTGGGGCCGTCCGTATGCAGCACTGCTTGGCGCACTGGAAGCACAGAAGGAGCTGGAAGTGGCTGCCATCGGCGGCAAGGATTCTTCTTCCGGTACGTTTGATGATATTGATGTTCCGCCGACATTGATTGCCTTTGCAGTATCTCTTGCCAAGGCAGATCAGGTTGTTTCCAATGAGTGGAAAGAGGCAGGGCATTATCTGTACCTTCTGAAGCCTGACTATGATGACAATGGCCTGCCGGTATGGCAGAGTGTGCGGGATACGATGGATGCCATGGAGCAGATGATCCGTGATGGCAATGTCCTCTCCTGTACAGCATTAGGGCCGCATGGCATTGCGGATGCTCTGCTGAAGAGTCCGCTGGGCAATCATCTGGGCTTTAAAGCAGCTGATGGCTTTGATGATACAAAGCTGTTTGTGGATGCCAGTGGTTCCTTCCTCTTTGAAACAGAAGAAGAGATCGAGGGTGCCCAGCTTGTCGGTATGACCACAGATACATACCGTCTTGTCATGCAGGATGTGGAGATTGGTCTGGATGAGCTGCAGGCTGCCTGGGAAAGCAAGCTGCAGGATGTCTTCCCGTACCTGAACAAGACTGAGGTCAAGACCTATGAGCCGGTCAATTATCATACCAACAGTTTCATGCATGCCTCTTACAAGTGTGAAAAGCCGCATGTGCTGATTCCGGTTTTCCCGGGCAATAACTGTGAGTGGGATACAGCCAGAGCATTTGAGAAGTTTGGTGCCGAAACAGAGATCTTTGTCATCCGCAACCGCAGTGCAAAGCAGATCAAAGAGAGTGTGACCGGGTTTGCCCAGGCCATGGATCACAGCCAGATTGTGGCCATTCCGGGCGGTTTCTCCGGTGGCGATGAGCCGGAGGGCAGTGCTAAGTTCATCACAGCGTTCTTCCGCAACCAGGAGGTCAAGGCTGCGGTGGAGCGGCTGCTCAATGAGCGTGAAGGTCTGATGCTTGGCATCTGCAATGGCTTCCAGGCACTGATCAAGCTTGGTCTGGTTCCTTATGGAAAGATCACAGAACCTGATGAGCATGCCCCGACACTGACCTTCAATACGATTGGCAGACATCAGAGCATGTTAGTGGATACCAGAATTGCGTCCAACAAGTCACCTTGGTTCCGTTACTTTACACCGGGTGAGGTCAAGACCGTTGCCATCTCTCATGGTGAGGGCAGATTTGTCATTGATCCGGAGCAGTACCTGCAGCTGAAGGAAAACGGACAGGTAGCTGCCCAGTATTGTGACCTGGATGGCAATCCGACCAATGATATCCGCTTCAATCCGAACAATTCCTTCCAGGCAGTCGAAGCTATTACTTCACCAGATGGCAGAATCCTGGGTAAGATGGGACATGCGGAAAGATCAGGTAAGAGCCTGTATACCAATGTACCGGATATCAACACCGAAGAACTGATGTTCAAGGGTGCAGTAGATTACTTCAAGTAATATGGAACTGGATGAGACCGTATACAGAGCTATTCTGGACTCACTGCCCTATGAAGTAGTCTTCTGTGACCGTACCCACACCATTCGCTGGCTGAACAAGAAGGCAGAGGAACGCTATGGTGACAGGGTTGTCATTGGCACATCCATCTTCAACTGCCACAACCCCAACTCCCAGAACAAGATCAAAGCCTTCCTGGATAGAGCAGACCATGGTGAAACCAATGAGATGTTCGAAGGATACAATGGCAAAACCGGTGAAAGAGAATGGTTTGTGCCAGTGGTCAGAGAAGGAAAAGTCATCGGCTACTTTGAACGCCATGAAGTACCATGGACCAAAGATAAGGCAGATGAACCAGTAGGAGAATACTGGAAGAGAAGAGTCAACCAGTAACACAGAGCAAAACAACATCAACAAAAGGAATACTGCAGAACCAATTTCTGATTCTGCAGTATTTTTGTGTAGGGTTTTCAAATGCGTTTGAAATAACAAGATATGGAACTTGAAAACCTTGTGTATTTTCAAAAATCACAAGGCGAAAGGACCTGGTTATTTACAAAATTACATCTTGAAAACATGCCATATTTTATAAATATAGTACTTGAAAACATGGCTTTTTACAGTAATAATCAAGTTGATATAGATGAATGATCTATCTGGAGAGAAAAATGACAGTGTTTCAACGAAAGGTATATAAGGAACTGTTAGATTGAAAACAAAACTTTGGTAGGAAATATGCAGCTTTGATTGAAGGCCCAAGACGTGTTGGCAAGTCTACGGCGGCAGAAGAGTTTGCAAAGAATGAGTTCAGATCATATATCAAGGTAGATTTTGCCAATATAACAAAAAGGCTTGAAGATGTTTTCCATGATATTGCTGATCTGGATATGTTTTTCAGACGCCTTCAGATCGAAACTGGAGTAATGCTGTATAAAGGTGAATCAGTTATCATCTTTGATGAGATTCAAAGAGCGCCTTTGGTGCGCCAGGCAATTAAGTATCTGGTAGCGGATGGGCGGTATTACTACATTGAAACCGGGTCATTAATCAGTATAAAAAAGAACGTGAAAGATATTGTGATTCCCTCAGAGGAGCACAAAATCGAAATGTATCCAATGGATTATGAAGAGTTTTTGCTTGCCACTGGAAATCAAACATATTCTCTTATAAGAGAGATTTATCAAAGCGGAAAACCTGTTGGAGAAACAAACCGAAAGTTAATTCGTGATTTTCGCGTGTATATGGCTGTGGGCGGAATGCCCCAGGCAGTTGAAGCATATGTGAATGGAGCAAGCTTTCAGGAAATTGACAGAGTAAAGAGAGAAATTATTTCGTTATATGAGGATGATTTCAGAAAAACTGATAATTCAGGAAGAATCTCAAGGATGTTTGAAGCAATTCCAAGTCAGCTGAGTTCTGATAAGAAAAGATATATTATTACCAGCGCTTTGAATAAGCCGAAAACCCGAAAAGATGAAGAAAGGCTTTCTGATCTGCTGGATTCCAAAACCGTGCTGGCTTCATATAACACAACTGATCCGAGCCTCGCATTGAACTTAACCAAAGATGACAGCTCTTATAAACTGTTTACTGCGGATACAGGTCTTTTTATCACTTTACTTTTTAATGATGAAAGCAAAGTGGATGCAGATATTTACAGTAAGCTTCTGAGTGATCGGTTAAATATCAATCTTGGCTATGTGTATGAGAACATGGCAGCACAGATGATCGCATCGACAGGCAGAAAATTGTATTATCATACTTGGAAAAAGAAGAATAGTACACATAGCTATGAAGTTGATTTCCTTCTTTCTTCTGGGACAAAGATCACGCCATTGGAAATCAAATCTTCATCTATCAGGTTTCATGATTCTATTTCAGAATTTGCAAAGAAATACTCCGCAAAAGTCGGAAAACAATATGTATTGTCACAAAGAGATGTTGCCAGAGAAGCAAACCTATATTTCAAGCCAATCTATATGCTGCCATTTATTCTGGAGGATCTCTCATAAAAGTTAAGTGAGATACAGGAATAATTATTCTGCTCGAAAATGAATAGTCGATCAATGAATAAGTGTAAAACTGCAGGATCAGTTTCCTGGTTCTGCAGTATTTTGTATTTATCAATCTTTTCCCTCTTCCTGTACTTTCCTGATTTCTTCAATCAGCAAATCTGAAAACATTAGAAACTCCATTGTCTCTGGCATGGCAGAGGTATTGTCACTGATGATGCCTGCTTCAGGAAGAACAATGGTCAGATCTGCATATTTACGCAATGGATGCCTGGCATTCATGGTGACCATGACAATATATGGCTTATTTGGACTCTGAGAAATTTCTGGCAGATATTTGCGATATGCATCACCGGCAATAGCTGAATACAGCAGAACAGTCTCTTCTCCTGTAAAGGCTAATGGCATACTGCTTGGAGAGGAATATACACCAACCGGTCCTAATCCCAGACGGCAGTAGTCTTCCAGGTATTTGGCGGGAATACCTGCAATAGATGCTCCAGTAAAATATGTTAATCTTGATGACATGATTTTCTGAGCAAGCTGTTGCAATACATTTCGATCTAACCCTTTTTCTGTTTCCTGCAGATATTGACTGAAATGCTCACTGCGTGTTTCTGTATTTCCATTTGTCCTGACTTCGGAAAGATCCTGCCGATACTGATACTGAAATTCCAAAAAGCCAGAAAATCCAAGCTTCTTGGCAAACCGTGTCAAAGCAGGCTGAGAGATGCCATAGTGCTTTACGATATCCGTCATTGAATCACTGGAAAACTGGTCTGGAAATTTCTTGATATATTCGTATATCCTGCGGTCAGTTGCTGTATAAGAGGACACCAAAGCGTCCATGCGCGTAATGATATTCATCGTTTTTCCTCACTCTATAACATCATAGCATTAAATGGTGATTCATATATTTAAATTTCATAGATATGAATTGCAATTCAAAAATAATATAAAATATATTGACTCACAATCCACTGGTGCTAGAATATTGGCAAGAAGTAAGCGCTTACTACACAGGCTATCCGGGGATTTTGATCAAATTCTTGAAAATAGCAGAGAAATCTGATTTCTTTTCAAATCAGGTGTGAATGAATTGTCATTCAAAGAGAGGATAGAGATGAGTACGAAGAAAAGTTTTACAGACCGTCTTGTGGATGCGTCGGCCAAGTTTGCCAATATTCGTTTTCTGCAGACGATCCAGCATGCATTTATGAGAATGCTGCCAATTACGATGATTGGCGGCTTTGCATCATTGTTCAAGGGAATCAGTATCGGCGGCTATCAGGCATGGCTGCAGTCAACACCGTTATACAGTGTGCTTGGTGCTATTTATACATTTACGGTTGGCTTGCTTGCCATCTATGTTGTTACACTGACTGCCTATGAATTTGCCAGTACTTATCATCTGGAAAAGAGCGGCGGGCTTGGTGTTGCGGTGATTGCTTTGGCATGTTTCTTGATTGTGACGCCATACACAGAAGCTGCAGATGCTTACAGCAGTGCAACGCTGCCAATGTCATGGCTTGGATCCTCCGGTATGTTTACGGCACTGATCATTGCCTTTGCGACTGGAGCAGTATTCAAGTTCTGTGAGAAAAAGAATCTGGCTGTCAAACTGCCGGATTCTGTACCGCCAAACATTGCCCTGCAGTTCACACTTCTCATTCCTGGCACCATTGCCATTATCCTGGCTGGCATTGTCAGAATGATCTTTGCCCTGACACCAATCGGATCTTTGCAGCAGGCAATCTATGCCGTTGTTTCTACACCTCTGCAGGCACTTGGCGCTAACATCTTTGGACTTTGGATTATTTATCTTGTTCTGTATCTCATGTGGTTCCTTGGCATTCATGGCGGCATGACGGTTGGCCCTGTCATTACACTTCTGTTCACACAGTTGCAGATGGAAAATCTGGCTGCCTATCAGGCTGGCCAGCCGCTTCCTCATATGGTTACTGGCAATGTGCTGAGTTATAGCAGCGGCTCTCTGCCATTGGTGATTGCGGCCCTGATCGTATGCAAATCGACTGCCAATCGTTCGATTACAAAACTTGGCTTCCTACCGTCACTGTTTGGCGTAGATGAGCCAATGTACTTTGGCTTCCCGATGATTCTCAATCCGATGTTCTTTATTCCATGGGTAATCGTCACCCCATCCATTGCTGTCTGGGGCACATGGCTGCTGCAGAAGGTTGGTTTGCTTGGCTATGCAACTGGTGCTACTGCAGGCTCGTTTGTACCATTCTTTGTCAGTAATCTTGTCTCTTATGGCATTCGTGGTTTAATCTGGGGCTGTATCTTCTTTGCACTGGATGTTGTGATCTACATTCCGTTTGTCAAAGCTTATGACAGGCAGATACAGAAGGAAGAAGCTGAGACATTAAAGGAAAAGGAAGAAGAGAAAGCGTAACTGCTTTGGGAGGTCTGAGATGAAACTGATTGCACAGTCAGATGACTATGGAATTACACCAGGATGTGCTGCCGGTGCACTTGCTGGAATTCGTCATGGGATTATTCGCAATACTGGGTTGTTTGCCAATATGCCATGGGCAAAGGAATGTGTGGATGAGATTCGTCCGTATTTATCTGACATTGCTTTTGGCATTGATCTGAATGCTTCTACGGGTCCTTCTTTGTTAGGACATGATGCGGTGCCTGCTTTAACACATGAAGATGATTCTTTCTATGGTTCACGTGAGAATCGAGCAATGGATAATGATGAAAACGGGCATGATCATCTTTCTGGTGCAGCGGATCAATTGGAAGCGGAGTTTAATGCACAGATCCAGATGTATATCAAACTGGTTGGACATGTTCCAGACTATGTTCATAACCATGCCTATGCCACAGCCACAACCATGGCTGTTTCTAAGAAACTTGCCGCAAAATATCACTGCATCTGGACAGATTCTGTGATGAAGAAAGAAAATGTGGCCAATGCCGGTATGGGGTGGTACCGCTATGGCGGGCCGGAAGAGCAGCTGAAGGAAGATATGATTTCTTATCTTGTGGAAGATAAGGGCGGTATGCTTGCCTCTGGGAAATTGTATGGCTATCTAGTATGTCATTGCGGCTATGCGGATGCACCGATCTTTGCCTTATCCAGCTTCAATACCTGCCGTGTGAAGGATCTGGAAGCTGTTACTTCTTCTGAAATCCTGAAATGGGTGAAGGATCATGGGATTGAGCTGATTACATTCCGTGATCTGCCGCGTGACTGGGAAGAGAAGTAAACATCATATGAAAAGGAAGCCGTGTATCAGGAATACTCCTGAACACCGCTTCCCTTTTTATCGATTACAGCTGATCCAGATCATCCTCAATGGCACTGCTCTTGGCATAGGCAGAGCTGCGTGCTTCAAAGAAGTCTGTCTTTACCTGGTTGGCATCGGCGTACTGGGATACCCATTTCATGGATTCCGGTTCTTCTTCCAGTCCCGGATACAGAGGCTTCAGATTGATGGATTTGAGTCTGAGGTTGCCAAGATACTTGATGTAGTCTTCTACCATCTGTTCATTCAGGCCCGGGATTTCATTGCCAATGACATATTTGCCCCATTCAATTTCCTGACGGACACCTTCATCGATCATGTCATAGATCATCTTTGTGTTTTCTTCAGTGAACAGCTGCGGTTCTTCATCCTGCAGAATGTGGATGATTTCCATGAACAGCCAGAGATGGGTGTTTTCATCACGGTTGATATAGCGGATCTCCTGGACGGAACCTGGCATCTTGCCGTTTCTGCCCAGGTTGTAGAAGAACATGAAGCCGGAGTAGAAATAGATGCCTTCCAGGATGAAGTTGGCAATGCATACCCGTAAGAAAGAACGCTTGTCCTGATTTGCCACAAATTCATTGTACAGATTGCCAATGAAGGTGTTTCTCTTCAACAGATGCTCATCTTCCTTCCACTGGTAGAGAATGTTGTCCCGTTCCATCGGTGAGCAGATCGTATCCAGCATATAGCTGTATGCCTGGCTGTGAATACATTCCTGAAAGGTCTGAATGGACAGACACAGGTTGATTTCATTGGCCGTGACATACTGGCTGATATTGGGCAGATTGGCAGACTGCAGAGAATCGAGATACACAAGGAAACTGAGAATCTTATCATAGGCAGTCCGCTCTGCCGGCAATAGATTTGGATAGTCAGACTTATCCGGATTCAGGCTGATCTCTTCTGGAATCCAGAAGTTGTTCATGGCATTGCGGTACCAGTCAGATACCCATGGATACTTCAGATTGTTGAAATCATTGATGTTGGTGGTATTGAAGTTCAGCAGTCTTCTGTCCCGTACTTCAATATCGCCATCGGGATTGAAAAGCGGTTTTCTTTGAATTTTCTCTGACATGATTTCTCTCCTTTTTAAGCTGAGCAGCTCTCACATTCCGCCGGGTCCAGAGAACGGGAACGTACGTAATAGATTGTCTTGACACCCAGCTGATCCGCCAGGATATACAGGTGTAATAACTGGCTCATCTTGTATTCATTGGTAATCCAGAGATTGAAACTCTGGGCCTGATCAATGTGGCGCTGTCTGATGGCTGCAGCTTTGACGGACCAGGTCTGATCAATCTCATGGGCATTCTTGTAATACCACCATGTTTTCGGTGAAAGATCCGGTGCCACTCTTGGCAGGATTGCGCCCTTCTTTTCTTCCAGATAGAACCGGTTCATGATCGGATCAAGACCGGCACTGGATCCCACCAGAATGGAAGTCGAAGAAGTAGGGGCAGTAGCCATCACATAGGCATTGCGCATACCATGTTTTCGTACTTCTTCTTTCAGCTTCTGCCATCTTTCACTCGTGTAATTTCTTCTTGTAAAGTATTCACCACTCTGCCATTCAGATCCCTCAAACAAAGAATAGCTGCCACGCTCTTTGGCTAGCTCATTGGAAGCTTTGATGGCGGCATAGCCAATATCTTCAAAGACTCTATCCGCAAATCTCAGATGTTCTTCAGATTCCCATTTGATCTGATGTTTTGCAAGCATGTGGTGATAACCGGAAATGCCAAGACCAACGGAGCGGTATTTCTGATTGGTCAGTTTGGCGGCAGGTACCGGATAGAAGTTGAGATCAATGACATTGTCCATCGCCCGGATGGCATCGGCAGTCACTGCTTCCAGCTCATCTTTATCATCCACATTGATATTGCCCAGGCACAAGGATGATAGGTTGCAAACCACGTAATTGCCAGGTTTTGTCGTTGTGACAATGATGTTCTCACCATTCTCTGTGGTAATGGTCTGTGAGACAATCTCAGATTCACTCATATTCTGGGCAATCTCAGTGCACAGGTTGGAGCAGTAGATCATGCCGGCATGCTTGTTGGGATTGGCTCTGTTGACCGCATCACGGAAGAAGGCAAACGGAGTGCCGGTTTCCACCGCAGAACGCAGGATTAATCTGACAATCTCTTTCAGTGATACCGTACGTTTACGGATTCTGGCATCATGGACACAATCCAGATACTTCTTTTCCCATTCTTCTCCCCAGCTGTCTTCCAGGGCATATCTTTTTACCATGAGAATCTCATGTGGATCCAAAAGATACCAGTTCTGGTTGAGGTTCTCACTTGCCATCTTCCAGAACAGATCCGGATAGCATACTGCCGGGAAGATATCATGTGCTTTCATGCGGTCATCGCCATTGTTTGTGCGCAATTGCAGGAATTCAGGCAGGTCCATGTGCCAGGCATCCAGATATACGGCGGCAGCACCTTGGCGTACACCAAGCTGATCTACGGCTACGGCCGTATCATTGATGACCCGGATCCAGCGGATCACACCGCCGGCAGCACCTTCAAACCCGCGGATACAGCCGCCTCTGGCCCTTACCTTTCCCAGGTACATACCCATGCCGCCGCCGAATTTTGATACTTCGGCAAAGTTGGAAATAGAGGCATAGATGCCATCCAGCGAATCCGGTACGGTATCAACGAAGCAACTGGACAGCTGATGGTATGGCTTACGCGCATTGGCAAGGGTAGGGGTTGCCATGGTCACCTTGTGCAGGCTCATCATGTCATAGAAACGTCTGACAATGGCCAGACGGTCCTGTTTCTCATTCATGCCTAAATGCATGGCGACACCCATGTACATCTCCTGCGGTGATTCCATCTTGACATGATTTCTTGTATGAATCACATAGCGGGATAACAGAAGATCAAGACCGGCCCAGGCAAACAGCTTGTCACGGTTATCATCCAGATAACCGGCAAGGGTATCAATGTCTTCCTTGGAATAGGCATCCAGAATGTAGGAGCCATAGTAGCCTTCTCTGGTTAACCAGACAATCTTGTCATAGAAACTGTGGATGCCAAGTTTCTTTTCTTCTCTGGCAAGAGAGACATGGTACTGATAGGCCAGCAGTCTGCCGGCAATCTTTTCCCACTTCGGCTCTTCTTTACTGGTAAGCTCTTCTGCACTGCGGGTTAATACTTCCATCCGTTCAGAAGAAGACAATACTTCCTTATCCATGGACTGAAACTTCAACAACAAACGTTTCAGATCATAGTCCAAAAAATCCTTCTGAATCTCAAACAACACATCATTCAGCTTCTCATCCCCTAATAAAGAAGAAAGCTGTAAACGTACCTCACGAGCCTCCGTCCGTTTCTGACGATACAGGATGTAAGCTTTTGCCACATCATAAAAGCCATCCTTCATCAGACTCTTTTCCACAGCATTCTGAATCTCTTCCACCGAAGCAGAATCACGGCCATTCAATTCCGTTTCTACAGAAGAAAGAATCTTACTGCCAAGTCCATCTGTATATTCCTGATGTACCTGCACAAATGCCTTGGATACGGCATTTGTGATTTTTTCCGGCTGATATGCCGTCACTGTCCCATTACGCTTGATTACCTGTTTCATGACCATTTCTCCAATTACTGCAACAGTAGCGGATCTTTGACTTTCCGGCAACAGATATGACCGGATCGAAGAGGTACGGAATCGAATTATATAAGATTATATAAGTAACAGAGAATTATATAAGATTATATATCTTGTAGAGAATTATATAAGATTATATAATTCTGATAGAAGTATACATTGCTGGAGGACTAAGAATGAGCTCAAATCCATATACTATTATTTTTGGAAAAGAACCAGCACAGATGATTGAAAGGCCGGTTCAACTGGATCAGATCATTTCGGATTTTACAGCGGAAGAGCCTTCTTCTCAGGCTTATGTCATCACCGGTGTCCGGGGATCTGGTAAGACCGTTTCCATGACCAGAATAGCAGAGGAGATGAGCCGGCGCAAAGACTGGATTGTACTGGATCTCAATCCAGAGGAAAAGATCGAAGAGCAGATTGCCGGCAAGCTGGCAAGTATTCCTTCGCTTAGTGTTCTTTTTACAAAGGCTGAAATCAATCTGTCTTTGCTTGGTTTTGGGGTTTCCCTGAAGTCTGCACCACCCATTTCTAATATCAATGCGGCAGTGGAAAGAATGCTTGCCGTGATCAAAAAAGAAGGAAAGCGTCTTCTCATTACGATTGATGAAGTCACGAACAATGAATATATCCGTGTCTTTGCCCATTCGTTCCAGTCCTATATTCGTGCTAAGGAGCCTGTCTTTCTGCTCATGACTGGTTTGTACGAGAATATCAGTTCCCTGCAGGATGAAAAGTCTTTGACCTTTCTGTACCGGACCCCAAAGGTGTTCCTGCGGCCGTTGAATCTTGCGGCAATTACTGCCAGTTATCAGAAAACGTTTGAAATCAGCAGCCAGAAGGCGCAGGAAATGGCTGTTTTGACTGGCGGCTATGCCTTTGCCTTCCAGGTGCTGGGATATCTCTGCTGGCAGAACAAACCGGAAAAGATTGAGGATATTCTTCCACAGTATGATCAGTATCTGCAGGAATACGTATATGAAAAGATCTGGTCAGAACTGTCTGCCAAAGATCAGTCTATTCTGCGGGTAATGGCTGAAGGCATTAAAGAAAACAAGACGATCAGAGAAAGACTTGGCATGTCCTCTGGACTGATGTCTGTCTATCGCAAAAGGCTGAAAGAAAAGGGCATCATTGATACACCTGCCAGAGGTCAGATGGTTATTATCCTGCCAAGATTCGATGCGTTTATCCAGATGATGCCGGAAGATGATTGAATGCTGAATCTAGGAAGAATATGAAACACAATACAGTATCAGATGGTGATATGAGGCCATCTTGATTGAACATGATTTCATCTGGCTGTATGACAAACGAAAATGGTATCCGGAATGTGGTGTAACAAAGCAGTGAAGAGGAAAAGAGGCTGTGCAGCAGGATGTTCTCCTGTACACAGTCTCTTTGCATATCTGGCTTATTGGAAATCTGCTGAGATTGTCGGTGTATCTATGTCGTTATAATCGCTGTCTTTGATTTCCAGGGTAATCTGGGCACTGGTGATACTGTTAGGATCGATATTATTGTCCTTGAGTGAATTGCCCAGGATTTCAATGTCGAGAATACCGCTGCTGCCGTTGGAAATGTCCTGGGAGAACATGATGTAATCAACCATATAATCACCAATGGACAGACTGTCATACTGATCTGTGACCATGATGTCCTTGCCGGAATTGTTCTGAACAAGGATCTCCCAGTGGCGCTCATCATTGTCATATTTGTCCTTGGTCAGTCCTTTGGAAATCATCGTGATGCCATTGCTGTTGTATACCTCATCACCAGACGTATCTGCCGATGCCTGCTCATCGGATACTGTCAGTGTCACATCATCCGGACCTGCCACGTAATCCCAGCCATCCATTAATGAAAGCTGGAAATCAATGGTACTGATGTGATCAAAGCCAATCACGTTCTGTTCATCTTCATCACTGACCATATTGCTTAGATTGATGGTGGACAGATATTTCTTGCCGGGAATGATATTGTCAGAACTCCAGATGCCGCTTGAAGTTTCTACGTTATTGATGGTGAAATAACCAGAGGAAAATTCTGCTGTATCAGAACCGTTGTTTTCAGCCAGCAGCATCAGAATCTGTTCGTTGTCCTGATTGGTAACGAGGGCTTCCTGAGATACGGTAACGCCGTTTTCATCAAAGATTTTCTGATCATCACTGTACTCCAGGGTATAGGATTTTCCGGCAATACCTGCTGCATTGTCCAGCAGTTCCTTCAAAGACCAGTCGGAATCTTTCTGATACGAATCAGACTTTGATGTCTTGATCTCAATGGGACCAGTGTATGTGTGATCATTGGAAGAACTATCTTCAATATCAAATCCCATCTGGATTGTGCCGATTTCATGAATGCCATATGCCTTCAGGCTGTCCAGGTCAAAGTAGGACTTTTCGACTGACTTTTTGCCTGCCTGAAGAGTGACATTAAACCAGCCGTCTTCAACCATCCAGCCGTTAATGGCATTGCAGCTGTAGCCAAGAGATCCGGTAGTGATGGAATATTCCTGATCCGCATTGTTCTCGACATTAAAAGTCAGGATCGCACGGGAAGAGTCAAACTCCAGACTGGATGCTGTAATCCTGATGCCGTTACTGTCATAAATGGTCTGCTCTTCAATGGTTGTGTCTGTCAGAAATGACTGATCCGACTTGTCTGATACATCTGATGCAGAACTGGATGCTTTTGGACTGGCACTGGCTGCTGTTCCCTTAGCACTGCAGCCTGCCAATACCAGCAGCAGCCCCATACTGATGGCGCTCAGGCGTCTTGAAACATGATCTTTCTTCATACTCTTTTTGATAATCTCCTTTGAAATGATGATTTGAATAAAAGATTCTGGAATCAACTTACAACTGTTCCCCCGGGGAACAGTCAAGCTGCACTTCATCATCTTCATGAAAGGAGCTGTAATATTCGCGAGGGTGTCTTAGTTTACAAAGCAAGTTCTGCAGGACATACTTACTGTTGTAAAAGGAGTTCTATATGAGTCATATTCTCATTGGTATATTGATACCGTTTCTTGGCACTTCCTTAGGTGCTGCGGTTGTGTTTCTGGTGAAGAAACAGATGAGTGAGAAGATGGGAAAGATCATGGAAGGCTTTGCGGCCGGGGTAATGGTCTCAGCAACTTTCTTCTCATTGTTACAGCCGGCGTTAAACCAGTCTGAAAGTCTTGGCAGGCTTGCCTTTCTGCCTGCTTCGATTGGATTCCTTGTTGGCATTGGTTTTCTGCTTCTGCTGGATCATGTCATCCCCCATATGCATATGGATGACAGTGTGGAAGGACCGGATGTCTCTTTAAAGCCAACCACCAAGCTGATTCTTGCCGTTACCATCCATAACATTCCGGAAGGCATGGCCGTAGGCGTTGTGTATGCCGGTTATCTGACTGGCAGTGTGTCTCTGGCTGCGGCGTTTGCTCTGGCAATTGGTATTGCCATCCAGAACTTTCCGGAAGGTACGGTTGTTTCGGCACCATTGCTGGCAGCGGGCATGAAGCGTTCAAAGACATTCTGGTATGGTGTATTGTCCGGTGCTGTGGAGCCGATTGCGGCTCTGTTTACCATCTGGGCAGCCGATCTTGTTGTGCCGATTCTGCCGTATTTACTGGCATTTGCGGCCGGCGCCATGCTGTATGTGGTCGTGGAAGAGCTGGTGCCCGAGATGTCAGAAGGAAAGCATTCCAACATTGGTACGATTTCCTTTGCCCTGGGCTTTGTGATCATGATGATCCTGGATGTCGCTCTTGGCTGAGCTTTGTTTTGCCTGTCGACGCCTGCCTTTGTTTCATGTATGATGTGGGCGGGAGAAAAGATCATGGAAAAAATCAAGAATGCATATACAACTAAGGTGACTTGCGGTGCCTGCGGCAAGGCATCAGACTTTACGGTTCATCAACTGATGGATACGCTGCAGGATCCCCAGGCTGCCAATCATATTCTGGATGGATCAGCGTTTTACTTCAGATGTCCGCATTGTGGTGAGATGACAGCTCTTTCTTATACATGTCTGTTTCATGATGGATCCAAGAAACTGCTGTATGCTTTGGCAGACAAGGATGAAGATGCGAAACGGTTTGAGCAGTTGTTTTCCGGTGAGAAGGAAGATGGCTTTCCGGATGCCGTACAGGCATGGATCAATACGTGTTCGTGCCGGATTGTAAGATCTGTACCGGATCTGCAGGAAAAGATCATTCTGGCCTATCTTGGCCTGGATGATCGGGTGATGGAGATGTGCAAGTATATTGCCACGGGCATCCTGCTGTCCTCCAAGCGCTTTGATAACATTGTGCACACCTGGTTCAATACCGATGGTGACAAGTGGGAGCTTGTTGTGGATGATGGCAAAGAGGATCTTGCCTATGCCGAGATGCCGAAGCAGATGTATGAGGACATGGAAAAACAGATGCCGGATCTCAAGAATGACAAGAGTTTTGTGGTGGATGAGGCCTGGGCTGCCCGCCATGCCGGTAAGCTGAGTTAAAAATCTTAAGATTGACTGCTGTGTGCTGGATGCGCACAGCTTTTTGTTTACCTGCAGTGAAAACAGGATAAAGATAATGATCGAGATATTATTCCAGTGGTTTCTGGGCAACTTGGATGTTGATCTTATATGCCGGGGAAACTCTTTCGATAATGGGCTGGAAGAGTTCGGTGGCAGAAAGTTTGGTGTAGCGGGCTGCCTTGTCAAAGCAGTCATCCTGGTTCAGTCTGTCAGACAGTTTCTCATTGGCGGTTGTTTCAAACTCTTTCTGCTGTTTTGCGTTCATTGTAATATTTCCAAAAGCCAGCCAGCCTCTTTCGGTATCACCGATGACGGTCTTGGTTGGATCAAAGGCAACGGTATGCAGTTCAGGATATGGAACATTGATGGTAATCGTGAAGTTGGTATCGTCCAGAACAACATCATCTGCTGTAATTTTTGAAAGATCGATCGTATATGTGCCAGTGCCATAAAGCGTCAGATTCTGTGTCTTTGAAAACAGGCCTAGCTTCATGAAGCCGGCATCGGTAATGGTGGAAGGTACAGACACTTCCTGCTCATCCACGATCAGTAATGTCTGCCGTTTGCATTCACCGAGAATCACATCCGCAAAGTCAGCGGCCTTGTAGCCGAAGATGCCGTTGTTCTCCAGAGTCAGATCATGCGTATCCACTGATGCCATGATCCGGAAATTGCGGTCAACGGAATCTTTTAGATTGTGGTAGGCATAGAATCCGCCGCCCACAATTGCCGCAATGACCACAATCTTGACAATCAGATTTCCTATTCTGCCTTTCCGGTTTGACCTGGCAACTGCCTTGTCGATCATCTTCTGCAGTTTCTCGTCATTCTACTTCTTATGTTCTTCTTCATTCATGATAAATCTCCCCATCCAATGCGTTCATGATAATACAGCAGGATTATTTTCCAAAGGACGAAAATAAAACAGCCTGAGTGCAGATGGTACTGCATCCAGGCTGTATCCTTATCTTCTTGTCTTCTTCTCTGCTTCTTCTTTATTGCTGGCTACCCATTCCAGCTCATATTCACCTGTGCATTCCAGTACGCCGCCGGCGGTGAGGTCAATACATTCCTCATTTTCATAATAGTCTTTGACTCTGCCAATGGAATCACGGATGTGCAGGCCGTCATCCTTGACTGCCTTTACCTTATAGATGCCAGGTTTCAAAGATCTTGGGATTTCATAGACACCCGGGGTGATGGTCAGTTCATTGTCATTGCGGATATAGATCAGGTGCTGCTGCTTGTTGTTGGCAGCGGCATTGACCTTACGGAAGAAACGCTCCCGCATGAAGAACAGATCCGCGTGCTTTACCTTATAGGTATAGGTATATTTCTTTGTCACTACCTGGATCTGGTCTGTTTCTCCCGTGTTGCGCTTGACAAAGCCCAGCCGGTGGCAGTTGATGAACTTCTCAGACAGGAAGTACAGGGCAACTTCACTTTCATACAGCATGCCCTTTACCTTCTGCACATCATTCCTTGCCGCATCTTCCGGTGCATCTGCCAGGTTGATGATATCTTTGCGCTGGATATCGGCAATGGAAGTTACGGCATTGGCAGTAGGAATCTCACTTTTTCTTACTGTCATCTCGGCTTCAATGGCATTGATGCAGTGCTCTCCCTCATGCATCATCACACGTGGCAGGGGATAGAACTTGGCAATGGCCGTGCCGGGATCATGTGTTTCCAGATAGGCATCCATGATCATATCGCGCAGGTTGGGATGGGCTGTCACCAGCTGCTGGAACAGATCGAACTGTACCGGCAGTCCATAGGACTGGATGATGGAACGGCAGTTCTTACAGACATGATGGCCATCCGCAAGCCGAATTGTTCTGCCAAAAAGACCGCCGTATTCTTTCAGGCAGAAATCACATACATTTTTAGCCATGGAAACACCTCCAGACTACATTATAACGGGTGCAGTCAAGCTTGAAAAGGAAACCGCAATGATTCGATGGGGATCCATCACAGCTGAAAGACTGTGCTATACTGAGAATACAGTAAATATATTCGGGCTATGCAGTATAAGGTTGCGTTTCTGACATTTGACTGGAATTACATGATGATGACCGGTCTTCTGAAGGGAATTCGAACACGTCTTGGCGTTGAAAAAGACGTGACTTTTTACGTGTTCAATGCGCTGGCACGCTATCTGGATGAAGAAATTGAAGAGGGCTCTCTGGAAATCTTCAACCTGTGCCGTCTTTCTGACTATGACGGCATCCTGATCCAGGGCAATGTTTCCTGGCCTGTGGAGCAGAGACAGCATATTGTCAATGCCGCCCATGCCCTTGGCATTCCGGTGATCTCGGTCAACTATCCTCTGGACAATGCGGTGTATGTCGGTACGGACAATTACACGGCCATGGCTGACATGACAGAACATGTGATTTCTGTGCATCATGCCAGAAAGATTTATTATGCCAGCGGCCGTGTGGATTCCCAGGAGTCAATCCAGCGGGAAAGAGGCTTTCTCGATACCTGTCATAAAGCAGGTATTGCGGGTGATGACTGCCGGGTTGTCAGCCATGGCTGGAATGAAGAAAATGGTGCTGCCGCGGCAAAGTACTGCCTGGAACATGAAATGCCCGATGCCCTTGTGTGTGCCAATGATACAGCAGCGCGCGGTGCTTTGAAATATTTTGAGAAACATGGCATTCAGGTGCCGCAGGATCTGATTGTGACAGGGTTTGATGGCCAGCCGGCGGGCTATGAGAAGAAGCCGGAAGTGACGACCATGGTCCGTGATTTTGAAAGAATCGGGGCGATGGCAGCCAGTACGATCATCAGTATGATGAAAGGTGAGAAGACACCGTCATGTGTCTATGTGCCGGCTCATCTGCATGTGAAGGATACCTGTGGATGTGAGCGGCCAAAGGAAGATACGGCTGCCTTGATCAATGCGTATGGCTGCCTGTTGTCAGAGGTACACCGCTTTCTGCGGGTGCAGTCGCATGATCTTCCTGGCATGGGCGCAGCGTCAAATCTGATTGATCTTGAAAAAGAGCTGGAAAAAGATGTCAGCCATGCCGGTCTGGATCATTTTGCTTTACTGCTGGATCAGAACTATCTGGAAAACTATGAAAATCCGGATGGCTGCCGCCATTACAGCCATACACTGTGTCTTGGTGCCTGGAGCCCGGCCGAAGATCATTCTCTGATTCCGGATCCTGTGGAGCATATCTATGCCCGCATCGATTCCGATCAGATTCTGCCAAAGGAACTGCTGCAGTTAAGCAACTTCTATCTGATCATGCCCCTGCGGCTGAACCATCTTTCTATTGGCATTGTCGTACTGCCAGAAATCCCGGACATCATGGAAAACGGCTTTCTGGCCATGTACCTGTCCATGATTGAAAATGCGCTGGAGAATGTGCGCCGCAAGACGGTTATGACCAAACGCAACCAGCAGCTGGATGATCTGTATATTCATGATTCGTTAACGGGCTTCTTTAACAGATTCGGTCTGGAGAAGTATGGCAATGTGCATTATGAAAAGACTTTATCTGACTGTGGAAAAGTATATGTTGCGTTTATTGATATTGACCGTATGAAGCAGATCAATGACAGATATGGCCACCGGGCTGGTGATGAAGCTATCTGTACAGCCAGCCGGATCATCCGTATGGCCGTGGATCAGAAGGCTTTCCTGATGCGCTATGGCGGCGATGAGTTTGTGGCAATCTGTCAGGCACCGGTCAAGGATGCCATTGAAGCAGTGTGTGCTTCTGTATTAAGTAAGGAAAAGACGCACCTGAAGGGATTGAGTGTGGGTGAGATCTGTGTACAGCAGCAGATGCCGCTGGATCAGGCCATTGCCAGGGCGGATGACTGCATGTACCGCGAGAAGCACAGTCATGATGGCCTGCTTGTGAATGCAGGCAGATAAGTATTCCTTATATTGATTGGTGATTGATATACACTTCTGTGAAAGCTCCTTGGAAAGGATGGAAACAGAATGATCGAAGAACCGCTGGATAAGCCGCTGCCATCAGCGAAGGCAGAAAGATCGCAGATGATCCAGGTGTAAAAGGATATGACAGCATTGATGCACTTAAAGATGCGCTGAAATAGTGAACGTAAATATTTGCGTTCATGGTGATTACTATATTAATAAGAAATGGGATGAGTTGGGAAGCGTTGGGAAGCTTTTGAAAAAAGTGCTTGACGCTGAGGAATAAAGCAAATAGAATAGTTTCGCTTAGTGAAAACGAGCTTTACGTGTGCGTAAAGCTTATATTTAGGCTAAGAGGCGGCACACTTGGTTGTGTGTGCATGAAACAAGATGGAAGGAGATTATAGATGCCTACAATAAACCAGTTGATACGCAAAGGGCGTACCGATAAAGTTTACAAGTCAAAGTCCCCGGCTCTGAACAGAGGTTTCAATACTCTGCACAGCCGTCCGACAAAGCTGAATTCCCCGCAGAAGAGAGGTGTCTGCACCCGTGTTGGTACAATGACACCGAAGAAGCCTAACTCTGCGCTTCGTAAGTATGCCCGTGTACGTCTTTCCAATGGTATGGAAGTGACTGCTTATATTCCGGGTGTTGGTCACAATCTGCAGGAGCATTCCGTGGTTATGATCAGAGGCGGCCGTGTCAAGGACCTGCCTGGTGTTCGTTATCACATTATCAGAGGCACACTGGACTGCGCTGGTGTTTCTGATCGGAATCAGAGCCGTTCTCTGTATGGTGCTAAGAAGCCGAAGAAGTAATAGATAGGAGAAGATAGAATATGCCAAGAAAAGGTTATGTAGCAAAGCGCGACGTACTGCCGGATCCGATCTATAACTCCAAGCTGGTCACAAAGCTGATCAACAGAATCATGCTGGATGGCAAGCGTGGTACGGCTCAGACAATTCTGTACGATGCATTTGCAGATATTGAGAAGAAGACGGGTGAGAACCCGATGGAAGTATTTGAGAAGGCTCTGGGCAATGTTATGCCGCAGCTGGAACTCAAGGTCCGCCGTGTTGGTGGTGCCAACTACCAGGTTCCGGTTGAAGTCAGCGCTGAAAGAAAGCTGACTCTTGGCCTTCGCTGGATCGTCAACTATGCTCGTCTGAGAAATGAGAAGACAATGGAGCAGAGACTGGCGAATGAGATCATGGATGCTGCCAATGGTACTGGTGCTTCCGTGAAGAAGAAGGAAGAGACACACAAGATGGCTGAGGCAAACAAGGCGTTTGCTCACTATCGCTGGTAATTGAGGGAAGGAGCTAAAAATGCCCAGAGAGTTTCCATTAAACAAGATTCGTAACATTGGCATCATGGCCCACATCGATGCTGGTAAGACAACAACTACTGAGCGTATCCTTTATTACACAGGTAAGATTCACAAGATCGGCGAGACACATGATGGTGCTTCGCAGATGGACTGGATGGCCCAGGAGCAGGAAAGAGGCATCACGATTACTTCGGCTGCGACAACCTGCCACTGGAAGGACTGCCAGATCAATATCATTGATACACCAGGCCACGTCGACTTCACTGCTGAGGTTGAGCGTTCTCTGCGTGTATTGGATGGTGCGGTAACAGTTCTTGACTCCAAGGCTGGTGTTGAGCCGCAGACTGAGACTGTCTGGAGACAGGCAACTGAGTACAAGGTTCCGCGTATCGTTTTCTCCAATAAGATGGATGCGACGGGTGCTGACTTTGACATGAGTGTCAAGTCCATCGGTGACCGTCTGGGTGCCAAGGCAGCTGCGATTCAGATGCCGGTTGGCAAGGAGAGCACATTCCGCGGCATTATCGACCTTGTTACGATGAAGGAAGAGATGTACGAGAATGACCTTGGTACAAATATCAAGGTTGAGGACATCGAACCGCAGTTCATTGACAAGGCCAAGGAAATGCGTCAGACCATGCTGGAGGCAATTGCCGACTATGATGATGATCTGATGATGAAGGTTCTGGAAGGTGAAGAGCCGACCGTTGAAGAGATCAAGGGTGCTATCCGTAAGGGTGTTCTGACTTCTGAGTTCTTCCCGGTTCTGTGCGGTTCTGCCTACAAGAACAAGGGCGTACAGATGCTGCTGGATGCCGTTGTTGACTATCTGCCTTCTCCGGTGGATGTCCCGGCTATTATCGGCCACAAGGAAGATGGCACAGAGGAAGACAGAAAGCCTTCCGATGATGAGCCGTTCAGTGCTCTGGCCTTCAAGATTGCGACTGACCCGTTCGTCGGCCGTCTGACTTACTTCAGAGTTTACTCTGGTACAGCAACTGCTGGCTCTTATGTGCTGAATGCATCCAAGGACAAGCGTGAGAGACTGGGCCGTATCGTGCGTATGCATGCCAACCACAGAAAGGATATTACTGAGGTTTATGCCGGTGATATCGCTGGTGCTGTTGGTCTGAAGTACACAGGTACAGGTGATACGCTGTGTGATGAAAATCATCCGATTATTCTTGAGTCCATGGTCTTCCCAGATCCGGTCATTCAGATGTCCGTTGAACCGAAGACAAAAGCTGACTCTCAGAAGATGGATGATGCTCTGGCTAAGCTGGCTGAAGAGGATCCTACTTTCAAGACATACACAGATGAAGAGACAGGTCAGACCATCATCGCTGGTGTTGGTGAGCTGCAGCTGGATATCATCATGGACCGTATGAGAAGAGAGTTCAAGGTTGAGGCTACGGCTGGTGCACCGCAGGTTGCTTATCGTGAAACCATCACCAAGGAAGCTGAGGTTGAAGGACGTTTCATCCGTCAGTCCGGTGGTCATGGTCAGTATGGTGATGTCTGGATTCGTTTCTCTCCGAACCCTGGCAAGGGCTTCGAGTTTGAGGATGCCACTGTTGGTGGATCTGTCCCGAAGGAATTCATCAAGCCTACTGAGCAGGGTCTTGAAGAAGCTCTGCCGAATGGTCTGGTAGCCGGTTATCCGGTTGTCGACATCAAGGCAGTTCTGTTCGATGGTTCCTATCACGATGTCGACTCTTCTGAGCAGGCATATAAGATCGCTGCATCTCTGGCCCTCAAGGAAGCTGCCAAGAAGTGCGGTCCGACTATTCTGGAGCCGATCATGTCTGTTGATATCACCGCACCGAGTGAGTACCTTGGTACGATCATGGGCGATGTCACAAAGAGACGTGGTCAGATCCGTGAGCAGGAAGAGACCGGCAATGCCATCAAGGTCAAGGCATTCATTCCGCTGGCATCCATGTTCGGCTATGTAACGGATCTGCGTTCGTTCACACAGGGCCGCGGCATCTATACGATGCAGATGGATCACTATGAGGAAGTGCCGAAGAACATTGCCAAGGAAATTATCGAGAAAAACAGCACTGCTTCTAAGTAATGATTGATTTTGAAAACTGTATAAATTAGAATACATACAGGCTGACTAAAAAACCAGGAGGATAAAAGTATTATGGCTAAGGAACATTTCGACCGTACGCTGGAACATGTCAACATCGGTACTATCGGCCACGTTGACCATGGTAAGACAACACTGACAGCTGCGATCACTAAGTATCTGTCCGAGCATCCGGAAGATGGCAAGGCCGTATTTGAGGCTTATGACAAGATCGACGGTGCACCGGAAGAGAAGGCTCGTGGTATTACGATTAATACTGCACACGTTGAATATCAGACAAAGAAGAGACACTATGCACATGTTGACTGCCCAGGTCATGCTGACTATGTCAAGAACATGATCACTGGTGCAGCTCAGATGGATGGCGCTATCCTCGTTGTTGCTGCTACTGATGGACCGATGCCTCAGACTCGTGAGCACATCCTGCTCGCCCGTCAGGTTGGTGTTCCGAAGATTGTCGTATTCCTGAACAAGTGCGACATGGTTGATGATGATGAGCTCATCGACCTGGTTGAGATGGAAGTTCGTGAACTTCTGAATGAGTATGGCTTCGATGGCGATAACTGCCCGGTTATCCGTGGTTCCGCTTATCAGGCTCTGCAGGGTGATCCGAAGTGGACACCGGCTATCAAGGAACTCCTTGATGCTGTTGACACCTATATTCCGGCTCCTGTTCATGAGTTCGACAAGCCGTTCCTGATGGCTATCGAGGATGTCTTCACAATCACTGGCCGTGGTACTGTTGCAACTGGCCGTGTTGAGCGTGGTAAGCTGAACATGAACGATGAAGTTGAGATCGTTGGTCTGAAGCCGACTATCAAGACTGTCGTTACTGGTATTGAAATGTTCAGAAAGACTCTGGATTATGCTCAGGCTGGTGACAACATCGGTGCTCTGCTCCGTGGTGTCAACCGTGACCAGGTTGAGCGTGGTCAGGTTCTGGCTAAGCCGGGTTCTGTTACTCCGCATACAGAGTTCAAGGCTCAGGTTTACGTTCTGACCAAGGAAGAGGGCGGCCGTCATACACCGTTCGTTTCCAACTACCGTCCGCAGTTCTATTTCAGAACAACTGACGTTACCGGTGTCATCACGCTGCCGGAAGGCACAGAAATGTGCATGCCGGGCGACAACGTCGAGATGACTGTCAACCTGCTGGCTCCGATCGCTATCGAAAAGGGAACACGTTTCTCCATTCGTGAGGGCGGCCGTACCGTTGGTTCCGGAAACATCACTGAAATCATTAAGTAAGTGATAACAAAGATGCCGAAAGGCATCTTTTTTTGTGGCTTTCTGGGTATCCTTCCTGTTTTGGTGTATATTCATATTGTACAATTGTCTAGGTTCGGGAGGGTTCCATGAAGAATAAAAGACTAGGTGAAATGCTGGTAGATGCCGGTGTATTGACAAATGAGCAGGTCAATAAAGCACTGGAACTGCAGAAGGGTACCGGCAAGCGTCTTGGCACGGTATTGATCGAAAATGGCTTTATTTCAGAATCACAGCTCATTGAGACACTGCGTATGCAGCTGGGCATTGAGTTTGTGAATCTCAACAAAGTCCAGATTGATCCGGCCATGGCCCAGGTTGTACCCCGCAACATTGCCCGTGCCTATCGTGTAGTACCGGTGAAGATCGAGAATAACCAGCTGTATCTTGCCATGGAAGATCCGCTGAACTTCCGTGCTCTGGAGGTTGTGCGTGAAGCAACCAGACGCAAGGTTGTGCCGATGATTGCTTATTCTAATGCCATCAGCCGTGCCCTGAGTGTTCTGTATGAGAACGAAGGCGCTGCCATGGCCATCAAGGAAATGAGTGAGGAAAGGGGCCTTACAATCGGTGCCGCTGCGGATGAGCGGGAAGTACAGGATGAAGCCTCGGCTGCTCCTACCGTCAAGCTTGTTAACAGTATTCTGGAAAGAGGCTTTGATGAAAAAGCCAGTGATATCCATGTGGAACCACACCAGGACAACATGGTGGTACGTATTCGTGTAGATGGCAGACTGCAGGAGATCCTGACCATTCCTTCGCAGCTGCAGTCTGCGGTCATTTCCCGTTTCAAGGTTATGGCCGGTATGAACATTACAGAGCGCAGAATTCCACAGGATGGCCGTGCCCAGTTCAGGCGGGCCAATGGCCAGAGCATTGATCTGCGTCTGAATACAATGCCAACGATCTTTGGTGAGAAAGTCGTCATCCGTATTCTGTGGCGTGATGCCACGACACTGACCAGAAAAGGCATCGGTATCACCGACCGTGACAATGCCAAGTTTGACCGTATTCTTCATAACTCCTCCGGCATGATTCTGATTGTCGGCCCGACTGGTTCTGGTAAGACCAGTACGATGTATACCATGATTCAGGAGCTGAATAAGCCTGACATCAACATGATTTCTCTGGAAGATCCGGTGGAGTATCAGATTGATGGGGTTACCCAGGTTGCCATCAATGAGAAGGTCGGCCTGACTTTTGCCAGTGCCCTGCGTGCATGTTTGAGACAGGACCCGGATGTCATCTGTGTCGGTGAGATCCGTGATGGTGAAACAGCAGAGATTGCCCTGCGTGCTGCTATGACCGGCCATCTTGTGCTTTCTACCATTCATACCGAGGATACAATCAGTGCCATTGACCGTTTGAGAGATCTTGGCATTGAGCCGTATCTGATTGCCTCAAGTGTCAGAGGTATCATTTCGCAGCGTCTGGTCAGACGCATCTGTCCAAACTGCCGCACCCAGGTACAGCCCGATCCGTATCTTTGTGATCTGGCTGGCATCAAGAATCCTTCCCAGTACAGGTTCTACAAGGGCAAGGGATGCCATATGTGCTTTGGCTCCGGCTATAAGGGCAGAACGGGTGTGTTTGAGATTCTGCCGATGAATGCAAAGATCCGTGAGGCTATTTCTGAGGGTAAGAACAGTACGGAACTGCGTAAGGTTATTGCATCGGAAGGCGACTTTGTGCCGATGATTGCCAATGCGCGTGATCTTGTGGAAAATGGTGTGACAACGCTGGATGAGGTTGTGCATCAGGTGGTGACGATCGAATGAGAAGTCTAAAAGAGCTTGTGAACTCAGCCAGGGAAAAGGGTGCTTCGGATATTCATATTGCGGCTGGTGTACCCATCAAGTTCCGCATTGACGGCAGCCTGGAGAATGCTGGTGATGAGATTGTTACGGATCAGGATTGTGACAGCTATGCAAAGCAGTTGGATCCGGATGGTTTTGCAAGAAGTGCAAAGATCGGAGAAAGTGACAGTGCCGGATTGATTGATGGAAACAGAGTCAGAATCAATCTGTATCGAACAGCCGGCAGTATGTCATTGGCCATTCGTTTGTTAGCAGATCATATTCCCAATCTGAAAGATCTTGGTTTACCGCCGGCAGTGGATACCTTTGCGTCCATGCAGAAGGGGCTTGTGCTGGTGACAGGTGAAACCGGCTCTGGCAAATCCACAACGCTGGCAGCGATTCTGGATCAGATCAATCACACCAGGAAAGAGCATATTATTACATTGGAAGATCCGATTGAGTATGTATATTCACCGGATCAGGCTTTGATCTCACAGCGTGAAATCGGCAGGGATACAGCTTCCTGGGCAGATGGCCTGAAGTCTATTCTGCGTGAGGATCCGGATATTATCCTGATTGGTGAGATGCGGGATGCCGCGGCGATGGAGATTGCACTGACTGCTGCAGAAACCGGCCATCTTGTGTTTTCTACCGTACATACCAATGGTGCCGTGGATACGATTGACCGTGTGGTATCGGTATTCCCGGCGGACAGGCAGCCGGAGATCCGGGTGCAGCTGGCAGCAGTATTGAAGGCTGTCCTGTCACAGCAGCTGCTTGTCAGGAAAGAAGGCCATGGCAGAGTGGCTGCCTGTGAGCTGATGATGGTCAATGCGGCCATCCGCAACCAGATCCGTGAAGGCAATACACCGCAGATGCAGTCTTCTCTGCTTTCTTCCAGGAATATTGGTTCGATCTCAATGGATAACTGTCTTCTGGATCTGAATCGAAAGGGTCTGATCAGTGCCCAGACAGCAGTAGAGAGTGCTGTGAATCAGGAATATGTGCGCAAGAGTACGGGCGGTGGTTTGTCCTATGGCTCTGCACACATGGGAGGATTGCGATGATTTCGTATAAATATACAGCCCAGTCAAGAGATGGCGCCAGGGTGTCCGGGGTACTGGAAGCAGTGGACGAGTATTCTGCAGTTGCCAGCATCAAGCAGGAATATCCGATTGTTCTCTCAATTTCTGAGGTGAAGCAGGGTGGATTAAGCGGCATCCTGAACAAGGAAATCAATACGAAGATTGATCACAAGGCACTGAGTGTCATGTGCTCACAGTTTTCGATTATTCTGAGTTCTGGTGTTGCGATTGATAAGGCGATCATGATGGTGGCGGAACAGACCAGGGATAAGAAGCTGAAGAAGATGCTGGTAAGCTCGGCCAAGGATGTGGCTCAGGGCTCAACCATGGCCGATGCCTTTTCCAAGAACTGTCCGCAGGTGCCGGTATTGTTTATTGAAACAATACGGGCAGGTGAACTCTCCGGTACCATTGACCATGCCTTTGCGACCCTGCAGGATTACTATGAGAAAAGCTACAAGGTCAGCCAGAAGATCAAACAGGCAATGTCCTATCCGATCTTTGTCATGGTCGTGGCTGTGATCGTCATTGCCATTGTCATGATCTTTGTCATGCCGACATTTATCTCTACATTCAATGATCTTGGCGGTGAACTGCCAACCATGACTGTAATTCTGATTCATATCTCTGACTTCTTTGCCAAGTGGTGGCCGATCATTCTGGCCATTATCCTGGCAGCCATTGTAGGTTTCAAGATCGGCACATCAACAGAAAAGGGAAGACTCTGGTGGGCAAAGCGCAAACTGACTTCCCCGATTACAGGCAATATCAATACCCTGCAGGGTGCTACCCAGTTTGCCTCAACCATGGCAGCATTGACGCAGGCAGGTATGACGGTCTCAGATTCATTGCGTATTACCGCAAAAGTCATGGACAACTATGCCCTGCAAAGAGATGTGGCCCCAATGGCGGAGAAAGTTGAAACCGGACATACACTGGGTGAAGTGATGAAGGAAAGCAAATACTTCCCGCAGGTACTGGATGAAATGACAGCCGTTGGTGAAGATACAGGTGAATTAGGCAAGACATTAACAACCATTGGTGACTACTACACCAATGAATACAACTATGCTGTACAGAAAGCCATTGGCAAGATTGAACCTACCATGTTGATCATCATGGCCTTCATTGCCGGCTTCATTGTCATTGCCCTCTATCTGCCGATGTTCACCATGTATAATTACATGTAGTCTGAAAACATCAGGTAAAATCGAAGAAAATCAAAACCATACAATCACAGTAAAGTATCTGAAAATATCACAAATTACTCAAAATATTTCGCACACGTGATTGAACGAAACTAGCCAAGATGCTAGCATAACAGTGAAGAATCTCTACCCGAAAAGGCAGGATTCCAACCAAAACAAGGAGAGGATTATCATGAACAATTCAAGAAAGAAAAAGGGCTTCACACTCGCTGAGCTGCTCATTGTTGTAGCAATTATCGCAGTTCTCGTCGCTATTTCCATTCCGATCTTCAAAAGCCAGCTGGAGAAGGCTAGAGAGGCTACTGACCTGGCTAACCTGAGAAGCGCTTATGCAGAGTGCTCTGCAGCTGTTCTGACAGAACAGGATACAGGCAACGCAAAGGTTTCTACTACCGATGGCTCCGCATCTGAAACAGTAACACTGACGCAGAAGAAAGACGGTTGGACAGGTACTAATAAGGAAGCAAAGATTGGTTCTTTCGCAGTTAGTGGTCTGACAACTACAACAGGAACAGCAACAGTTAAGATTACATCTGACGGAGAAGTTTCTATCACTGTCGGTAAAGCTCCGACACCTACAGCTAAGCCGTAAGCTGGGTGCATGATTCTAAAATATCATCACCTTAAAGGCACTCACCCTCATCACGAGGATGGGTGCTTTTTTTGTTTTGCTCAATAGTTATCTTGCACTGCAGGCTGGAACCAATGCACAAAACAGGTAACCTCAGGGCAAAAGCAGTGAGCCTGGGAGAACTGTGGGGCGGAAGCAGATGGGCGAGCACAGAATGGGTGCAATGCTTCAGATGCAAAGAAAACAAATCTGCTGATGAAATGTGACCTTCAAGTGTTAAGCTATGGTTGAACAAAACGTGGGGGATTTAATCATGGGAATATTTAGCAATATTTTCGGTAAGGACAAAAGCAAAGAAAAGATTCAGCCATATCACAATTCAAGTGACATCACAATTGGCGTTGGTCAAGATTCTGACGATACGACTGAATATAAAAAAGAATCAGTTGAAAGTGAGGAAGACATTTGTATTGCGATTCGTGACAATATCTGCAAAGTAAGGAAGCCAAAATATCAATTTGAAATCCGGCATCGTTCTTCTGACTATACAACGCTTGCATATAGAAATTCAGATATTGTACGTGTCAAATGGACTCCTATGTCAAAATGGCTGGCACTGCAGATTGGCAGCAGTGAACTTTATGATAAGTATGCCAACGATCCTATTTTTGCCGGCCAGGCAGATAAAGAAAAAATACAGTGGAAGGTGAACTGCACCAGTACAGATGACCTAGAAAGGTTGATGCCTATTATTCTAGATGTTTTTGATGATGTTGATCATTTCGAGGTCCATTTTGATTTGACGGATACTGAACAACTTTTTGTCAATGCTGCTGCAAGGGCAATGGCCGAAGTCACAGAGGATCCGGATAATATTTATCTTCAGAAAACGACAGAGCATATTTGTGTCATGTATAAGGGCTCAACCGGATGCATGGTTACTTTTAAGATTTATAAAAGAAAAAGCCACAGGCTATATGTAGATTCAAAGTATTATAAGTTCTTAAAGACCACTGGGCTCTATGTTGGTAACAAGAATAATTTTCATGACTATATCGAATTTACTGATCCAGAAGTCTTTAAAAGAATTAAACCGATTATCAAAGAAAAATACGATAATTTTAAGGAACATGAGAAAATGTATACCGATGCAGTAGAGCTAAGCTATTTACAGAACATAAAACTTTAGTATTAATGATAGTTGTCCTGCATTTGAGCTATGTTAGTGCCTGAAGAATACTTGATCAGCTGTTACTGAACTAGAAGTGCTGAATTTCTCTTAATTTTGAATAACATGATAGATGAGAATTCTTGGTAAACGGAGACTGTCACTTCAAATGCATAAAATAATGCTAGCGTTTTTTTCTGTTAATCCGATGATCTCTCAATTTTTTCCATATATTTCGAAGGGTGTTGATATCATTATCCGATAAATTTAATCCCTCTTTTAGCAAAATCTGATCGGTGTAATCTAAAGCAGACTCAATTCTGTTTTTCCTAATAAGCGAATCAATCTTAATAAAATCAAGTTTATCCGCATTGTTCATTGGTAAAAGTAATTTTCGCACTTCACCTGGCTCAAATGTCATGACACCTCCTCCATAGCTTCTTCCAGTCAACTCGCATTGTGCGAATGTGAATGAGTTGATAAAAGCTGCAGTAACACGTCTGCCGTCAACTCCGTTATTAAAACGGAGTTTATGCAATGTATCGGTATTTGTTGCATCAGTATTATTTAGAACTATTTTGGGATAAGAATTTATCTGCCGCAGCATAAATGCATCAGGATACCAGGCGGTTGGAACGATATACCATTGTTTTCTAATTCTGCATTTATAGCCTTTATTGAAATTTTGTGCTTCGCCATACCTGATGTATTTTTGATCTTCAATGGAAAGTTGGTCGAATGGCTTATCCGGGGGAAGAAATAAAAACATTTTTTTATTTTTGGGCATATTAACAAATCAGTGAATTTTAGCTCCTTGCATAGATGATAGTGTAATGAT
>NZ_JAZHUW010000008.1:0-66697 GCF_036453465.1 Lactimicrobium sp. | reverse complement strand
GTCTGCCTGGCTATCTGCTGATCGTCTTCCTGATGCAGCTGCTGTGGTTCTTCGGAATTCATGGACCTAACGTTATGTCTGCTGTTACAACAGCATTCATGACACAGGCAAGTGCTGAGAACCTGGCTATCTACAATGAGATTGGTAACCCTTATCTGTCTGCAGGTAAGTACAGCATCATCTGTAATGCGTTTGGCTCCACATTCTTCTCAATGACTGGTTCCGGTATCACCGGCGGCCTGATCATTGCCATCATGCTTTTCTCCAAGAGAGACGATTATAAGGCAATTGCAAAGCTGGCTATCCCTTGCGGAATCTTCGATATCAACGAGCCGATCATCTTCGGTATTCCTATGGTCATGAACCCCCTGTTTGCAGTGCCGTTCTTCTGCGCACCACTGCTCTCTGTCATCATTGGTTATGTCCTGACAAGAATTGGCTTCTGCCCGATCATGGTAGTCGATGCACCGTGGACCACTCCGCCTGTACTGCTGGGCTTCCTGGCATCCGGCGGCAAGCTGATGGGCGCTCTGTCTCAGTTGATTGCATTTGCTTCTTCGATCCTTCTGTACACACCGTTTGTTATTGCAGCAAACAAGGCACCGAGGGAAGAGGCTGCTGCAGCGTAAGCTGATCATTACAATTGAATCTCTAAAAGGCGGTAATGCTGTGCACTACCGCCTTTTTTGTGCTTTGTCATCAGTTGAAGTTATTTGTTTGTCTTTGCGTAAATCTTCCGCTCGCTGACATTGCCTTCCTTTCTGAGATAGGCATCATTGAGGAAGGAAAGATAAGCACCTGGGGTAATAAAGCCGCCTGGTGTAACGAGTCTTAGCTGCTTAGAACGGATCAGTTCATCTGCCAGTAATACACAGTTTGTACTGGCCACAAAATAGGTTCTGAACTTTCCTTTGGTGAACTTATACAGCTGACAGCCTGTGTTTCTCCATACTCTGGATATATAGTCCTGTGCCTTAGGATCTGTTACTGCAGCGCACTGCCAGGGGATGGTTCTTGCCATCAGATTGTTGATCCGTTCCTGCAGGATTTTCTTTTGTGATTCATCCAGTGTAATGCCATAGGCGACAATGGTTCTGTCTTCCCCATTAACGGCATGCTTGATGAATTTTGTTTCATCTGCCTGAATCAATACGCCGTCTCCCAGTGTGCCAAACAGTGTGCGCCCTTTGGGATCATGACAGCCATAGGAGTAGATCATGCCATGATAGGCAATATCAATATGACCGAACATACGGAATCCCGTGCCGCCAAGATACAGGTAGACATGCAGACTTTCGGGATCGTTGGGGATGGGCAGTGCTTCACTGCTTTTTTCCTTGAGTGAGTGGATGGAGACATAGGCAGATACAGGCAGAATGGCTCCTGCCAGTAAAGGAACGGACAGGGCAATGTGGCTGTGCTTTGCCATCCAGCTGCCCGGGTATTGGCTTGTCAGGGTCATGAGGAACATCTGCAGGCCATAGATCAGAAAGAAGATGCCGGCCAGTATGGCAAGAAGTTCTTCCTTGAGATGAATGATCTTTCCAAAGATTAAAAAGAAGGACAGGATGCCGGCATACAGTGTAAAGAACAGTTTGGCGATGGCACCTTTCATGCCATCTCTTGCAATGACGATGAAATTTACTGCGGAGATAAAGGCGGTCAATGCCATCCAGAGTCCATAGAGCAGGTATAGAGAAGAAGGAAATCTGCCTGGGAACAGTAACAGGAAGATGCCATAGAGCAGGCAGAAGGTACAGATGATGATGTCAATGGGATCTATGGGTTTGATATGGTGAGAGATGACCTGGTGTGAGCGCAGCGGTGTCAGCAGGTTGATGGCCAGCAGTAAGAAGTAGAGGACAATCCAGGAGATGGATTTGCCGGCAAAGAAGGCGAGTCCAATGGCGATGGAAACAATAGAAGCCAGATAGGAAGAGATCAGTGATTTTTTTGACATGTTGACTATGATAGCAAAAAAGCATGATCAGGAACAGATGAGACGATTCCTGACCATGCTCTTATAAATATTTACAGTCTTTTAAGCGGATCTTTTTGCCATTGAGGATGACATATCCTTCTTCCGGCTCTTCATGGACGATATAGCGGGGCTGACTGGAAGTGGGATGGTGATGTCCATCCCTGGTTTCACAGGTAATATCATTCTTGTAGGGAATGGTATGGCCATCATCTGAGATTGTCCTGCCAATCAGATAGTCTGGCTTTGTTCTCTTCTTCCTTGGCTTTGAAGCAGCACTTGCCACCACTGTAATAAAGCAGAGAATCAATACGCCCCATACAATGAAGCTGAAGAACATGATTATTTCTCCTTCATGGTTTCCGTGATGCCTTTGGCTAGACCTGCCAATGAGGCAATTTCACTTGGCACAATGATCTTGGTTGCCTGACCATCTGCTGCCCTGGCAAAGGAATCCAGCGCCTTCAGCTTGATCACGGCATCATCTGCACCGGCATTCTTGATCATTTCAATACCCTGGGCAGTGGCTTCCTGCACCTTGCGGATCGCCTCGGCTTTACCTTCTGCTAACAGAATCTGATTCTGTTTTTCTGCCTCTGCTTTCAGAATGGTAGCCTGCTTTTCAGCTTCTGCCTTCAGCACAGCCGACTCTTTGGTACCTTCTGCCTGCAGGATCATGGACTGCTTTTCACCTTCCGCATTGAGAATGGCAGCACGCTTTTCACGCTCTGCCTTCATCTGCTTTTCCATCGCTTCCCGGATGGCTGCCGGCGGCTGTATGTTCTTGAGCTCAACTCTTGTGACCTTGATGCCCCATGGATCCGTAGCACTGTCAATGGTGGAAAGCATCTGTCCATTGATACTCTCACGGCTTGTCAAAGTGGCATCCAGTTCCATATCACCAATGATGTTTCTAAGTGTTGTTGCAGTCAGGTTTTCCATTGCCATGATTGGATTTTCCACGCCATAGGCATACAGCTTTGGATCCGCAATCTTGAAGTACACAACTGAATCAATCTGCATGGTGACGTTGTCCTTGGTGATCACAGGCTGCGGGGCAAAGTCAGCGACCTGTTCCTTGAGCAGTACCTTTCTTGCTACTCTGTCAATGAATGGTGCCTTGAAGTGGACACCCGGGTTCCAGGTAGACTGGTACTTGCCCAGACGTTCAATGACATAGGCATTGGCCTGAGGGACAATCTTGATGCAGGATGAGATGAGAGCGATGATGATAACGATCAGTACAAGTGTGATGAGAAGTCCTTCCATAAGTGTTCCTCCTGTCTTTATTTTAAAGGATACAGGGGTGCAAATAGAAGTGAAACGATATTGTTTGTCTTACTTGTCGATCTCTTTTTTCTGCAGTGCTCTGGCTGCCTCTTCCATGGCATCCATTTCTTCTTTGGTAAGGTGCAGATTCAGGCAATGACAGGTATCCAGCATCGTGGAAGGATGCCGCATACCGATCAGCAGGCTGATGTCCGGATACTGCTGCAGTGTCCAGGCCTCAATGAGATTGGCAATACTGCAGGTATGGGCAGCAGCCATTTCTTCCAGCAGGTCAAAGAACTGATCATATTCTGTCTTTTCTGCTTCTTCACTCCATGGAAGTCTGGCCCGGATATCTCCCTGTGCAAAGATTCTTTGTACATAGCTGCGGGAAGTCAGGATACCTTCTTCCAATGCGCCATAGACCTGGAAAATTGTATGATCCTTCTGCAAATGCGGAAAATAGTCATAGCCATGGTATGGTGCTAACAGGCTGAATTGTTCCTGTACAAGTGAGATACGGCCATATTTCTGATAATTCTCATAGTCCTGCGGCCGGGAATTGGAAAGAGCAGCTGCTTTGATCTTGCCTTCCTTGATCAGTGTATTTAACGCTTCCATCGTTTCCTGTACCGGGGTGATCGTGTCATTGACATAATGGACCACGGCAATGTCCAGATGATCCGTGCCAAGACGTTCCAGGGATCCCTCCAGATCCTTGCGGATTGCCTTTGCACTGGTGTCATTGTTTACCGTATAGCCGTCACGTTCATACTTAAACGTACCGCCGCCGTCATTGCGCCAGTTCAGTGATACCTTGGACTGCAGGATGAATTTGTCTCTTCTGCCTTTCAATGCTTTGCCAAGCAGGGTTTCACTGGTGCCCATGCCATAGACCGGGGCAGTATCGATGTAGTTGATGCCGCATTGCTCAGCCGCATCCAGCAGGGCATTTGCTGTATTTTCATCGGGCTGCTCATCGGACCAAACCGAGCCGCCGCCCAGACCCCAGGTACCCAGGGCAATGCGGGATACCTGCAGATCTGTATGGGGAATTGTCTGATATTTCATGAAAATCACTCCTTTTCAATATGATGGCTCCATTATACATCCGGTGCACTGACATGTTTGTCAGTTGTCAAGAGTGAGAATCATTGCCGGCAGTGTTAGAATATGTACGTTTGGAAGGAGTACGATCCCATGGATGAAAAAATTATTCAGAAGATTGCAGAAGATCTGAAAGTAACCACAGCCCAGGTTGAGGCCACATTAAAGCTGCTTTCAGATGGCAATACAGTGCCGATGATTGCAAGATACCGCAAGGATGTGACCAAAGGCCTTGATGAGGAACAGATTCTTTACATTGAGAAGCAGTTTGACTATCAGAATAAACTGAAGGAGCGCAAGGAGGATGTTCTGCGTCTGATTGAAGAGCAGGGCAAGCTGACCGATGAAATCCGTGCTTCTGTCAATGCGGCTGACAAGCTGTCTGTGGTAGAGGATATTTACCGTCCGTATGCCCAGAAGAAAAAGACAAGAGCTGCGGCTGCCATCAAGCTTGGCCTGCAGCCGCTGGCTGACTGGATGCTTTCTTTACCGAAAGAAGGAAGCGTTGAGGCAGAAGCTTCCAAATATGTAACGGAAGAAGTCAAGACATGGCAGGACGCGGTACAGGGTGCCAAGGATATCATTGCCGAGGCTGTCAGTGACAACCCGCAGCAGCGCTGGGCATTCAAGGATACGATCATGAAGACCGGTGTCTTGAAGACTACGCTGAAGAAGGATGCCAAGGATGAGGGAAAGGTCTATGAGATGTATTATGACCGCTCAGAGAAGATTTCCACGATTGCCGATCACCGCATCATGGCCATTGACCGTGCCGAGAAAGAAAAGGTCATTACGGTCTCCTTTGTGTTTGATGAGGAACATCTGATCCACGAAGCAGAGAACAATATTCTCAAGGGTGAAGAGCCAGTCTGTGTCAATGAGATCAAGGAAGCTGTGGCAGATGGCTGCACAAGACTGCTGTTCCCGTCCATTGAGCGTGAAATCCGCAGTGATCTGAGTGAGCGTGCTCATACCAAGTCCATTGAAGTTTTCTCCAAGAATCTGGAGAAGCTGCTGCTGCAGGCACCGCTGAAGGGCAGAGTCGTGCTTGGCTTTGACCCGGGCTATGTCAATGGCTGCAAGCTTGCCGTGATTGATGAAACCGGCAAGATGTTAACAGTAGATAAGATCGTGCCGTTTGGCAAGAAACATCCGGATCTGGAAGGCTCCAAGAAGAAGCTGCTGGATCTGATCCGGAAGTACAATGTGAAGATTGTTGCGATTGGCAATGGCACAGCATCTCGCGAGAGTGAGAAGCTGATTGCCGATCTGATCCGTGACAATCATCTGGATCTGGAATATGCCATTGTATCCGAGGCTGGTGCTTCGGTATGGTCTGCCCAGGAAGCAGCCCGTGAAGAATTCCCGGATATGGCCATTGAAGAGCGCAGTGCCGTATCCATTGGCAGAAGACTGCTGGATCCGCTGGCAGAGCTGATCAAGATTGATCCAAAGTCCATTGGTGTCGGCCAGTATCAGCATGATCTGCCCCAGAAGGCGTTGTCGGAACGTCTGGATGAGGTCGTGTCCAAATGTGTCAACCGTACCGGTGCCGATGTCAATACGGCATCTCAGGAACTGTTAACCCATATTTCCGGTCTGAATGCCGGCATTGCCAAGGAGATCATCAATTACCGCAATACCCATGGCCGCTTCACAAACCGTGAACAGCTGAAGCAGGTCAAGAAGCTTGGTCCGAAAGCCTTTACACAGTGTGCCGGCTTCCTGCGTATTGTCGGCGGAGATGAGCCGCTGGATGAAACAAGTATTCACCCGGAGAGTTATGATGCGGCCAGAGCACTGATGAAGGCCTGCGGCATTACGAAGCTTGGTGAGGCAGATGCAGAGTTTCCTGCGGATAAGACAAAAGATCTTGGCATTGGTGACTATACACTGAAGGACATTGAGGATGCCATCCGTCAGCCGCTGCGTGATTATCGTGATCAGTTTGAGGGTGCTCTGCTGCGCAGTGATATCCTGGATATCAAGGACCTTCATGTCGGTGACAAACTGTCCGGCACAGTCAGAAATGTTGTTGACTTCGGTGCCTTCGTGGATGTCGGTCTGCATGAGGACGGCCTGGTACTGCCAAGCCGCATGTCCACCCAGAGAGTGACAGATCCCAATACCGTTGTCAGTGTCGGTGATATTGTCGATGTGTGGGTTGCTGAGATTGATGTGGAGCGCAATCGTGTGGCTTTGTCCATGATTCCGCTGGAATCCTTGAAGCAGAAGGAAACACAGATGAAGGAACACCATGGTCATAAGGCACCGCGCAAGGCATTGTCTGAGCTGAAGGTTGGTGAGAAATACCATGGCACCGTGGAGAATCTGACATCATATGGTGCCTTTGTGGATATTGGTGCCAAGAAGGCAGGCCTTCTGCATGTGTCCCGCATGTCGATGGATAAGGTCGAAGATCCTTCCACAATCGTCAAGCCGGGTGATCAGATTGATGTGTATGTCTCTGATGTGGATACGGACAATAACCGTCTTTCACTGTCCCTGCTGTCACCTGAGGAGCTGGCAAAGAAGAATCCGCGCAGTGCAGGAAGAACTTCCCGTCCTGTGGTTCATAAGCCGGTAACGATGGATGATGCCATGGCCAGACTGATGGAGCGCTTTGGCAAGTAAGCTGAAGTAATAAAAGAGATAAAGGGAAACAACAAGACATCGGGCACCAGAGGCCCGATGTCTTTTCAAGTGTGTTAGGATAGGGAAGAAGGAGTGAATATGAAAGTTTCAACAAGAGGTAGATATTCACTGCGGCTTCTTGCCGATATTGCCAGCCATCAGGATGATGGGCCGGTATCGCTGAATGATACAGCCAAAAGACAGGAACTGTCTTTGAAATATCTGGAACTGCTGGCGGCCCCGCTTGTTAAAAAGGGGTGGCTGATTACAACCAGAGGGAAAAACGGCGGTTATCAGCTGGCTAAACCTGCCAGTGAGATCAATGTCGCCGATGTGCTGGAAGTGACGGATGGCCTGGAGCCGGTGGAGTGTGTGAACAATGGTGAGTATTCGCAGTGTGACAGCCGGGAGTCATGTACAACCATTGGTCTGTGGCGCGGTGTGACGGCTGTTCTGCATGATTATTTCGCTAAGATTTCGATTGCAGATCTGGCAGCTGGCAAGTACAAAGATATCAGTGAGTAAGGAAAAGCGGCAATGCCGCTTTTTATCTGCCTGCCCGTTTATGAAAGGAATGGACAAGCAGCGGCATTTCAAACAGCAGCATGGCGATCCAGCCGATGAAGTAGGACCATGGAATTGCCGCAAAGCCCATGTGGAAAGAGAAGACCATGGGAATTTCACACAGTACTCTGACACCGATGTTGACAAGGCTGGAATACAGGGTGATACGCAGGTCGCCGATGCCTCTGAAATAGCCCTGGATGCCGTTGGTGATACCTGGCAGGATGTAGAACCATGCCATGATGGAAAGATAATGGACGCCTTCCTGAATGACGGCTTCATCACTTGTAAACAGAGTCATCAGGAAACGCGAGAACAGAAATGTGATCAGGCCGATGGCAATGCCATAGAGGATTTCAATCTTCATACCCAGGGCATAGGACTTTCTGACCCTCTGTTCCAGGTGGGCTCCTTCATTCTGGGCCATCACGGAGGTCATGGCATGGGCAATGTTCTGCTGGGGAATGGTCGCAAAGTCATCAAAGCGGTTGACAGCATTGAAGGCAGCCGTGGCATTGACGCCCATGGTATTGACAAAGGACTGGGTGCACAGTTTGCCGATTTGTACAGATGACTGCTGCATGGCCGAGACAAAGCCAAATGATACGGTTTTCACAAACATGCGGTGGTCAAAGACAAGCCATTCTCTGCCAAGATGAAGTACGGGAATGTGTTTCCGGATATACAGCAGGCACATGACAGCACTGAGCATTTCACAAAGGGTTGTGCTGATGGCAGCTCCGGCAATGCCGGCATGCAGGACAATGACAAAGAACAGGTCGCCGCCGATGTTCAGACCTGCTGAGACAGCAAGAAAGATCAATGGTGAGGCGCTGTCACCCATTGCTCTCAATACGGATGCCAGATAGTTATAGATAAAGGAGAAGAATAAGCCAAACAGGATGATGCGCATGTACTGTACTGCCAGGGGCAGAATGTTTTTTTCTACCTGCAGAATGGCCAGTACTTGTTTTGAGAAAATGAATAGCAGGGAAGCAGTGATCAGTGAGAAGATGCCGCCGGCAATCATGCCGGTGGATACCTGTTTTTTTAAAGATGGAATATCCTTGGCGCCATACAGCATACTGACCAGAATGCCAGCGCCCAGGCAGATGCCGTTGACAAACAGCAGTACCAGGGTGATGACCGGATTGGTTGTGCCAATGGCAGCCAGTGCTTCTTTGCCGACAAAACGGCCGACAATCATGGCATCGGCGGCGTTATAGGTCAATTGCAGCAAGGTGCCCAGCACAAGCGGGATCGTGAAGAAAATGATCTCCTTGAGCAGCGGCCCTTTTGTCATGTCTTTTACCATAGCATGCCTTCTTCCTGATGCTTACCTATGATACGTAAAAAGCAGGCCATGTAAAGGATGGGCTGCTGAATGCGCAGTGAATTATGCCTGCTGTGCTTCTGGCTTGGTGTGATTGGAAATCAGAACAAACGGTGTGTAGATCACAAAGGAAATCACGATGCAAAGCAGCTGGGTAATGACAGCACCGACATCACCTGCCGAGGCAACAAAGGCCATGATTCCCGGAGGCATTGTCCACGGTGCATTGACAACAAATCTGGCACAGAAGCCGATCTTGGTCATGAAGTAGCCGAACATACTGGTGACAACCGGTGTGATCATAAACGGAATGCCGAGGATCGGGTTCATGACAATCGGCAGGCCGAAGGTCAGCGGTTCATTGATATTGAAGATGCCGCAAGGAATGGCCAGTTTGGCAATGGCTCTGTAGTCTTCCCGCTTGGAGAACAGCATGATGGCGATGATCAGGCCGCCGGTGATGCCGGCACCTGTGATTGTAGAGAAGTTGGACATGAACGGTGTGGTGATGATATGGGGAATGGATTCACCAGCCGCATAGGCAGCTTCGTTCTCAGCAAAGGCAGCCAGCAGGGCCGGCTCATAGATGGCTTTCAGTGTCTGGGTGCCATGGATACCGAAGAACCAGAGGATGACAGAGCAGAAGATCAGCAGGCAGAAGCCCGGCAGACCTGTTAATACATGTGTCAATGGCGCCTGGATGAAGTTGGTGATGGCCACAAACAGAGTCATCTTGAAGGCAAGCTGGAAGAACAGACCTACGGCTGAAATAATCAGAATCGTCAAAGAGCACGGGAACAGGATGGCAAAGGATCTGGCAATGTTGGGCGGTACGGAATCCGGCATATGGATTTCAAGCTTGTGGGAATTGACAAGTTTGATGTAAATAATGGTGGAGAAGATTGCCGTTAACATGCCGACAAATAATCCCTGGGCACTTGTGTAGGTGGAAGAAAGAACGTTGGAAACGGTGACTTCTTCGCCAGAGACCGCTGCGGTGACGGTCACTGATGTGGCACAAAGTGAGATAAAGGATGCCAGGGCTGTGATCGGTACAACCCGGTCATGGTTGTCCTAGGAGTCCGCAACCCGCATGGACAGCAGGATGACGATGGAGACAGCCATCATGGTCATGGTGCCATAGATGGCAGCGGTAAACAGGGGCTTGAAATTGCCAAGCCAGGACATGTGGGGCAGATTTGCCAGGGACAGATAGCCAGGTGTTGTGTTGCATACAACATTGGCAAACAGGGTGCAGAAGGAACCGGCGATAATGATCGGCATCAGTTCGGTGAAGGCATCACGGATGCAGGAAAGCCAGCGGTTGTTGGAAATCTTGCCAGCCACCGTTAACATTCCATTCATAAACTTCTCATTCATTAAGTTTTATCTCCTTTTGTGTAAAAAACGTGTAAGCGGTTACTTTATGAGAGAAATGTGATACGTCATACGTATGATGTCAATGAAATCTTTTGCTATACTAATGGCATCAGAATCTGAAAAAATGAGTATGATGAACGGGAGGGGAGATGAAACAATGGCAGTGATACGGACAACTGTGGCCCAGCAGGTTGCGGATACCATTGTGGCAGACATTGAGTCAGGAAAGATCAAGCCAGGAGAGAAGATCAAAAATGAGTTTGAGATTGCGGCGGATCTCAATGTTGGCAGAGGTTCCGTCAGGGAGGCAGTCAAGCAGCTTGTCAGCCGCGGTATTCTGGAAATCCGGCGCGGGGATGGCACCTATGTGCAGAAACAGCCTGGTATGGTGGATGATCCGCTTGGCTTTGCCTTTGATACGGATAAGAAGAAACTTGCCTATGATCTGTGTGAGTTCCGCCTGCTTACTGAGCCGGAGATTGCCAGACTCGCGGCGGAAAGGGCAGATGATGCTGAAAGAGCACTGATCCGGATGAGGTGTAATGCCTGTGCGGATGATATCCGCAATGGCCGCATCCATTTCGAAGATGATGTCAGCTTTCATGGTGCGATTGTGGCAGCCACCCATAATGATGTGATGCAGCGGGTCATTCCCGTCATTCATGAAGGTGTCGCTGTTCTGTTTGACTATACAATCCAGGAACAGCTGGATTATACGCTGATGATTCATGAGAAGATCTGTCAGGCAATTGAAAATAAAGATCTACAGGCGGCTTATGATGCCATGCTTGCACATATGAAGGAGAACCAGCGCTGGATACAGCAGTGCTTTGCAAACAAGTGAGCAGAAGGGAAGATAGAGAAATGCTGAAAAGTCAGAAGATGAGAGAAATTGCCCCGGAGATGGATCCATTGCGGCTTGGCAGTGGATGGAAGAAGGAAGATCTGGAAAAACCGCAGATTTATATTGAGAGTACGTTTGGTGATTCTCATCCGGGATCGGCAGGACTGGATCAGATTGTCAAAGATGTGCGGGATGGTGTGCAGGAAGCCGGCGGTTTTGGGGCCAGATACTTTGTGACAGATATGTGCGATGGGGAAAGCCAGGGCACTGACGGCATCAATTATTCCCTTGCCTCCCGTGAGATGATTGCCAACATGATTGAGATTCAGGCCAATGCCACACCGTTTGACGGCGGTGTGTACATTTCTTCCTGTGACAAAGGACTTCCCGGCAGTCTGATGGGACTGTGCCGTGTGAATATTCCTTCTCTTGTTGTCTGCGGCGGTGTGATGAAGGCCGGACCGCAGCTTTTGACGCTGAATGAGCTTGGCTATTACAGTGCTAAGTATGAACGCGGTGAGATTGGTGCAGATCAGCTTGCCTGGGCAAAGGAGAATGCCTGCCCTTCCTGCGGTGCCTGTTCCTTTCTGGGAACGGCATGCACGATGCAGATCATGGCAGAGGCACTTGGCCTGGCTCTGCCGGGAACAGCATTGCTGCCGTATGGCAGTGAAATGCTGAAACAAGCTTCAATTGCCGCAGGGAAGCGTGCTGTTCAGCTTGCCAGAGAAGGCCTGCGGCCATCTGATATCGTAACGATGAAGAGCTTTGAAAATGCCATTCTTGTCCATGCAGCCATCTCTGGCAGCACCAATGCCCTGCTGCATCTGCCTGCTATTGCCCATGAGCTTGGCATCACGATCACCGGTGATGACTTTGACCGGCTGCACCGTAAAGCAAAGTATCTTGTCAATATCCGGCCAACTGGGAAATATCCGGCGGAATTTTTCTATTATGCCGGCGGTGTGCCAATGGTCATGGAACAGATCAAAGAGGAACTGCATCTGGATGTGATGACAGTAACCGGGAAAACACTTGGTGAAAATCTGGAAGAATTAAAACAGAATGGCTACTATGCACACTGTCAGGAGGAACTGGACAAAGCCAATCAGAGATATCATCTGTCACTGCGCAGGCAGGATATCATTCGTGATGGCAGTGAGCCGATTGATGCGGATGGCTCCATTGCGGTGCTGCATGGCAATCTTGCCCCGATGGGTGCTGTGATCAAGCATACTGCCTGTCCGAAGGAGATGTTTCATGCGGTATTGAAGGCAAGGCCATTTGACTGTGAAGAGGATGCTTTGGATGCCGTGCTGCATCATCGCATTCAGCCGGGTGATGCCGTGATCATTCGTTATGAAGGGCCGCAGGGATCCGGCATGCCGGAGATGTTCTATACAACTGAGGCAATTTCTTCGGATCCGGAACTTGGAAAAAGTATTGCCCTTATCACCGATGGCCGCTTCTCCGGCGCATCCACTGGTCCTGTGATCGGCCATGTCTCACCAGAGGCACAGGCAGGCGGACCGCTGGCACTGGTTGAGGAAAATGATCTGATCCAGATTGATATTCCTGAAAGAAAACTGGAGATTGTCGGCATCCATGGAGAAAGAAAACCAGCAGCTGAAATAGATGCCGTTCTGCAGGAGAGAAAAGCAAAGCTTGTGCCGCATCCTCATAAATACAAGAAGGGTGTGCTGCGGCTGTTTGGCATGCTGGCAGCGTCACCAATGCAGGGTGCCTGGCTGGATTATGACCATATTAATAAAGAATAGCGGTTATTTGACTTCGATCTGAAGTGTATATTTGCTGTGAGGAAGATAGGTAACTTCCATCACAGCATTTTCTTTTGCCGCATAGGCATTCCGGCAGGCTTTGTACTGCTGAGAAGGAAGATGAAAGGTATAGAAATCTCCGTTTTCATCTGCTCCGGAAAGATAGTAGTAATTGTCTTCATTGCCGGAAGAAACATTAAAGTCAGGATCTGTGATCGAAACGGTGGCAGGATGGAAAAGGGAGGGAATGTCCAGCACCAGCGGCCGCATGTAAGAAAAGGCAAGCAGATCCAGAGCCAGGAAGAATATGACGCCCCAGATCATTCCTTTTCGGCTTTTTCTGCCTGCAGGTTCATCGGAATCTTTGTACAGAAAGCGGATGATCAGAACCAGAAAGATGATAAACAGAGAGGATGTCAGTGTCAGCCAGCCGAAGTACCAGGCATAGCCGGAGATTGATAGCGGCATGAAAATCATGGTCATATTCAGGATCAGGGAAATGATCAGAATCACGACGGCAATGGGCATTACGATCATGAACAGAATCTTCATGACATAATGATACAGGAACGTTGTTAAACGCCTGTAAAAGACAGGATAAGTGCAGCTGCATGTGCTCACATGAAATCCTGATTCGCATCTAAAGAAAGACAGAAAAGTATCCCGATATCGGGATAATACATATGTAAAATAATAAAATATACCGGTATCGGGATAGTATATTGTGCCAGGGCAAAGAAACTGCTATATTCTGATAAAAGAAAGAGGTGCAGACGATGATGATCAGAGAAGCATATCTTAGACAGATTGAACAATGGCAGGATCAGAAAATCATCAAGGTGATTACTGGTATCAGAAGATGTGGAAAATCTACGGTTCTGCAGCAGTATCAGGAATATCTTGTCAGAAATGGCGTATCAGAAGAGCAGATCATTTCCATTAACTTTGAAGACCTGGCCTACGAAGAACTGCTGGATTATCACAAATTGTACCAATATCTTCTTTCAAAGATACTGCCAGATCAGAAGATGTATATTTTTCTGGATGAAATACAGAGGGTTCCTGATTTTGAAAAAGTCGTCGATAGTCTGTATATCAAAGATCAGATTGATGTGTACATCACGGGATCCAATGCATTTCTGCTTTCCGGCGATCTGGCTACGCTACTCTCAGGAAGATATATTGAGATTAACATGCTGCCATTATCGTTCCAGGAGTATCGAAACGTGGTAAATGGTGTGAATGTGGATGAGACTTTTGCGCAGTATTTGAAATTTGGCGGTATGCCATATGCTGCACAGCTTGGGCATGACGCCCATCGCATTCATACGTATCTGGAAGGAATCTATAACACAATTCTGATCAAAGATATTGAAGAAAGAGAAAAAAGAAAACATAAGGATCCGAATAAACGCAGAATCACGGATGTTATATTGCTGAAAAATATTTCCCGTTATCTCGCCAGTACAGTTGGCAGTCCGGTATCTTTGAACAATATTGCAGGCTATATTACTTCAACAGGACGTAAGGTATCGGCTTCAACGGTCGCAGATTATGTCGAGGCTTTATGTGAACCGTATATTTTCTATGCGGTTCAGCCAATGAATGTTTCGGGTAAACAATTGTTGAATACGCCATGTAAGTACTACATTGCAGATCTTGGCCTTCGTAATTACATTCTGCCCCGCCAGAACTATGATCTTGGCTTTTCCTTGGAAAATGTCGTGTATTTTGAACTAATCAGAAGAGGTTTTGAAGTCAATACCGGCAGGATTGAAAGACATGAAGTAGATTTTGTGGCAAAAAAAGATGATGTCTACCACTATTATCAGGTTACCGCAAGCCTTACGGATCAAAGGACCTTTGAGCGCGAAATGAGCCCATTTGAAAAAATCCATGATAACTATCCTAAGACTGTTCTGACCTTGGACCGTTTTACCATGGGAAATTATAACGGTATCCAGGTTGATAACGCTGTTGACTGGCTGCTGGATCCTTCAATTGACGCATAAAAATGGAATGCAGAACAGTCTGCTGTCCTGCATTCCTTTGCTCATTTCTTCTTTTTCTTGTGTTTCAGGCGGTCTGCCATTCTGTTCAGAGCCGATGCCTGCAGGTAATAATCCTGGGCATGTGGTTTCAGATCAGGATATTCTTTGGCAAGTTCACGTAGGACATCGCCCTGCTCTTTCTCACTGCCGGCCATATCAAGAAACAGCCTGCGCTTTCCCAGGATTGACCAGCGCTTGAGAAATTTCAGATCGGAATCTGTACCGGTAACTTCTTTCTGTGAGATGGCAGCCAGGGCCGCAATGGTTTTCTGACGGCTGCGGGCTGCTTTCAGCAATGGCTCAGAGAAGGAAGGATCCTTGTCAAACATTTTAGCAATGCCTTCATATGTAATCACGGCATCGGCCGCATACTGCTGTGCCTTGGCCAGCATCTTTTCATGTTTCTTATCCATACTTATTTTCCTACCTCTCTGCACTGCTCACAAAGCCATGGCAGCACCTGCTCAAAGTTGACGCCATAGTCATTGTGACTGGACTCTTTGAGTGTTGCCGCAATACTGCGGGAGATGAACTCACAGGCAAGCTGCAGTGCTTTTTCCATATCCATGCCTCTGGTCAGGCCGGCAGCCAGTACGGAGGCAAACAGATCGCCGGTGCCATGGAAGTGGGCAGGCTGTTCCTGGGCGGTGACAAAGAAGAATCTGTCTTCCTTTCTGCTGTAAGCACAGGCGCCAAGCTGTCCTTTGCTTTGTGAAACACCGGTAATGATTACTGTCTCTGGCCCATCTTTGCACAGCTGTCTGCACATCTGTTCCAGCTGTGCTTCACTGGGGGCAGGATCATATGGCAGATCCAGCAGAAAGCATGCCTCTGATACATTGGGTACGATCACATCTGCTTTTGCACAGAGTGATTTCATCGCTTTGACAAAACCGCCGCCAAAGCCGGGATACAGTTTTCCTTCATCGGCCATGCAGGGATCGACCAGCCGCAGGCGTTCTTTGCCAAACTGATCAAATAATTCTCTGGCAATGGCAATCTGGTCCAGAGAGCCAAGATAGCCGGTATAAATGGCATCAAAGGTAAAGTGCTCCTGTTTCCAGACGTGCATGATTTTTTCCAGTTCGCTGGTCAGATCCAGAAAGGTGAAGTGTGAAAAGGCAGTATGTGTGGACAGTACAGCAGTGGGCAGCACGGCGCATTCAATGCCCATGGCAGAAATGACCGGCAGGGCCACTGTAAGAGAGCATTTGCCAACACAGGAGAGATCCTGCATGGTAAGAATCTTTTTCATCAAAATCCTCCAGATACCCAAGACATTATAGCAGGAATCACAATCCTGACACATTGACCGGTGTGTTTGGGTGTAAAATAACAAAGTATACGGAAATGAAAGAGAAGAAGATCCTGACAATGCGCAGCGTGCAGGAAGGTGATGAAATCCTGGTACAGGATTTGTTTGACTTTGGCATGCATGCGGATGCCTGCAGACTGTTTGTGATGTCATGCCTGCATGATGGTGCCATTCATGAACTTTTCTTTGTGTCCAATGTCTGCATCGGCATGGTTTCTCTGGACCATGGTGAGATCAGCTACCGGATGAAAAAAGCATGGCGGGGACAGGGCTTTGGTACGCAGTGTGTTGCCCTGTTTCTGCAGCACAATGTGACAGAGATGAAGGCAAGAGTGGAAGCAGACAATGCCGCCAGTATTGCCATTTTGAAAGCAAATGGTTTTAAGATGAACGACAGACATGAAAATGTACTGTATTTTACAAGAGATTTACAAGCAGCTGGTAAGATAGCTAAAGTGGGGTGGTGACGATATGATCAAAGACTTGTATGAAATGGGCTGTACACAGAACCGTGAAATTTCCTGGCTGCGCTTTGATGACCGGGTGCTGAATGAGGCAAAGGATGAAAGCGTACCCCTGCTGGAAAGACTGAAGTTTGTCTCCATCTATACATCCAATCTGACGGAGTTTTTCCGGGTCAGAGTGGGTTCTTTGTATGATATGGAGAAGGTCAAGTTCAATGCCATTGATAATAAATCCGGCCTGACTGCCAAAGGACAGCTGGATGCGATCTACCCTGCGGCCAAGCGCGGCTGCCACAAGCGTGACAAGATCTATGCACAGCTGCGGCAGCAGATGGCAGCAGAGGGTATCTTTGATCTGGATATGGATGAAGTGACCAAGGATGAGCAGAAGTATCTCAAGAAGTATTACAAGACAATGGTTGAGCCGGTTCTGACTGCCCAGATTGTGGATACACATCATCCTTTCCCGAATCTTCTGAATGATCATATCTATATTGCGGCTGTGATCCGTCTCAAGAAACATGGTGTCTTTGGCTTTGTGGCAATTCCGCCGAGCCTGAGTGATATTGTCATTCTGCCTAATGAACAGCAGCTGCGCTTTGTCCATACAGAGGATCTGGTGCGCTATTATGCCGGTTCTCTGTTCCCGGATGCACAGATTCAGGAGACCTTGAAGTTCAAGATTGCGCGTTCTGCCTATATTGATCCGGAAGATGAAGCCTTTGATGATATTCATGATTATCGCAAGAAGATGCTCAAGGTACTCAAGGAGCGCCGCAAGATGCATGTCACCCGCATTGTGCTCTCTGACCGTCCTTCCCGTGCCCTTGGCAAGTATCTGTTCCGCCATCTGGATGTAACGCCGCAGATGCAGTTTGTCTGCAGTGTGCCGTTCTCTATGAAATATGCCTTCTCACTTGGCAAGTGCCTGAATGAAGAGCAGCAGAAGCGGTATCTGTATCCGCCGTATGAGCCAAAGCTTTCTCCTGCCTTTGATTATCATCAGCCGCTGTTTGATCAGATTCTCAAGAAGGATGTATTGCTTTCCTACCCTTATGAGTCCATGGCACCGTTCCTCAACCTGGTGAAGCAGAGCGCCGATGATGATAATGTGGTGGCTATCAAGATTACGATTTATCGTCTGGCTTCCCATGCACGTCTGGTGGAATATCTGTGCCAGGCTGCGGAAAATGGCAAGGAAGTCGATGTGCTGATTGAGCTGAAAGCACGGTTTGATGAGCAGAATAACATTGATTATTCTCAGAAACTGGAAGATTCCGGCTGCAATGTCTTCTATGGCTTTGAGCATTATAAAGTACATTCCAAGATCTGCCTGATTACCCGCAAGGATGCCGGCGGCAGGCCTGAGCATGTCGCATTGGTAGCAACCGGCAACTTCAATGAGAATACGGCCAAGCAGTATACGGACCTTGCCGTTCTGACAGCTGATAAAGCAATTATTGCGGATGCAGTCAACTTCTTCCAGAACATGATGATCGGCAAGCTGGATGGTACCTACAAGTCTCTGCTGGTAGCACCGGTATCTTTGAAGCCGACTCTGCTGGAATTGATTGAGCGTGAGACGAAGAAGGGAGAGAAAGGCTATATCTTTGTCAAGATCAATGGCCTGACGGATGAAGATATCATTGGTGCTTTGATTGAGGCATCCAAAGCAGGCGTAAAGATTGAAATGGTGATCCGCGGCATTTCCTGCCTTTTACCGGGAATCAAAGGAAAGACGGAGAACATTCATATCCGCTCAATTGTAGGACGGTATCTGGAACATTCCCGCATTTATATCTTTGGCACAGGCAGAAGCCAGCGCATGTATATTTCATCTGCGGATTTCATGACCCGGAATACGGAGAGAAGAGTGGAGATTGCCTGCCCGATCAAGGATGCTGAAATCCGGAAGAGAATTCTTGCTTATGTGGATCTGTGCCTGAAGGATAATGTCAAGGCAAGGGTGATGGGTACAACAGGCCGCTATCGGAAGATTCATTCGGCTGCCCAGCCGCTGTCCTGTCAGGATGAGTGCATGAAGCTGACCAAGGGTGCACCGGATCAGCCGCATCATCATAAGGGTACAAGACAGGCAGTTGTGTTTGATACCCGGTTTGGAAAGAAGAAATAAAAATGATTGATTTGTTTTTGAAGGACCCGGATGGGCATGAGCATTTCCTGCAGGTGAAGGAGGGCACCAGTGTGCCTGCGGTCATTGCGATGGGAAACTATCCTCATGCCATCCTTTCCTGCCGTATCAATAATGTCAATATGAGGCTGGATACTGTGCTGACAAAGAGCTGCCATCTGGATCTCTTGGATCTGAGGGATAACTATGCTAACATGTCCTTTCAGTCTTCCTTGATTTTCCTGTACATGGAGGCAGTGCACAGAGTGCTTGGCAAAGACGCGCATATCACGGTGCTGAATTCTTTGAGCAAGGGCCTGTATACAACGATCCGTGCTTCTTTAACCAATGAGAACGTGGCTGACATTGAGAAAGTCATGCAGGATCTGGTTCGTCAGGATCTGCCGTTTCAGGAAGAAAAGCTTAGTAAACAGCAGATGATGGATCATCTGGCACAGCTGCCGCATTCGACAGGCAGAAGACTGCGGCTGATGCAGACAAGTGATTCTCTGGACAGTGCCAGTCTCTGCCGGTTTGCGGATTGCGAAGACTTGTTCTATGTGCATCTTCTGCCATCGAGCCGCTATTGTGTGCCGTTTGAGCTAAGACGTTACCGCAATGGTGTGCTGCTGCGTTTTCCATTGCAGTCAAATCCTGATGTCATTGAACCGTTTGTGGAACAGAGACTGCTCTATGATGCTTTTGCCGAGGAGACGCATTGGGAACATCTGCTTTCCATTGATTATGCCGGTGATCTCAATGCCTGCATGAAGGGCGACTATCAGGAAGTAGTGATGCTTTCAGAAGCTCTGCATGAGAAGAAGATCGGCGAGATTGCCCAGAGGATTACCCAGGAGAAGAAGAGAATTATTCTGATTGCCGGGCCTTCTTCCTCTGGCAAGACTTCCTTTGCCAGACGGCTTTGCATTCAGCTGCGGGTATGCGGGTTAAGGCCGCTGTATCTGGGCACGGATGACTACTTTAAAAACCGGGATGAATTGATTCCGGATGAAAATGGCAATCTGGACTTTGAATCCCTGTCTGCCCTGGATACTGGTCTTTTTACTTCACAGATGAATGATCTGCTGGCTGGTAAGAAAGTGGATCTGCCAACGTTTGATTTCATTACCGGAAAGAAGATGTATGGCAGCCGCATCACATCTATTGAAAGCAGCCAGCCGATTGTGATTGAGGGCATTCATGGTCTGAATCCTGCCCTGACTGGCGGTATTCCGGAAAAAGAAAAGTTCCGGATCTATATTTCACCGCTGACTTCGATTTCGATTGATCCCCATCACCGGGTGCCTACCACCGATGCAAGAATGTTACGCAGAATGGTGCGTGATGCCAGAACCCGCAATCGCTCCGCTGCCATTACCCTGCATGACTGGGCGAGTGTGCGCCGTGGTGAAGAGAAGTGGATCTTCCCGTACAATGACACGGCTGATGCCTTCTTTAATTCTTCGCTTGTCTATGAAATTGCGGCGTTGAAGAAATATGCCGATCCGCTGCTGAAGCAGATTGATCCAAGCAGTGATGAATATCCGGAAGCACAGAGAATGATTGATTTCCTGAAATTCTTTGTGGAAATGCCGGATGATGCCTGTGTGGCCAACAATTCCATTCTGCGTGAATTTATCGGTGGTTCCATTCTGGTTGACTGACCCGGGTATGATACCCGGGTTTTTTCTTGCCGCATTCTGGTAGAATGGGTCTTATGAAACGCAAACAGGAAGAAATATATACCTATGTGCAGCAAACCATTCTGGCAGATCGCAGCAATCGTTTGACAACGGAACAGATTGCTGCGGCAATGCATATGCAGCGTTCCAATGTTTCCAGTGCCTTGAATGATCTTGTTAAGGAGGGGAGACTGGTTAAGTCCAAGCAGCGGCCGGTGATCTATGGACTGCCAACGGAAAACCAGAACAGCGATGCCTCTGACTTTGATAATCTGATTGGCGCGGATACTGTCTTTGCCAAGCCAATTGCAGAAGCACAAGCCTACCTTTTATATCCCAATCGCTCTGGTGTCGTACTGCTGATCAGCCCAGATGAAACGGTTGGACTTGGCTTTGCCCGGCGCATGTATCAATTTGCCTGCCAGAAACAAGTTTTCTCTAAAGGAACATCTTGTCAGATTCTTGACGTTACTTTCCTTGGCAGAACAGCCCATCAGCTGGAAGACGCAGTAAAAGACAAGACTGGTATGGTGCTGGTGGAAAGAGCGTCACTGCTTCCAAATCAGGAACTTGCCCGTTTGATTGCGGATGAAACAGATCGGAAAGAACGGATCTGGATTATTTCTCTTTCTGTTTTCGCTGGTGATTTTGGAAAAGCACAGAGAATTGAGCTTCCAGGCTTATCTGCGTTTGGCATCAGAGAACGTCTGCAGATTGGCGAAGAGATGCTGTCAGAGGAAGTGAAGCAGGCGGGCTGTGATCTGGATATTTCCCGGGAAGCCTTTCTTTCCTTTGTCTTGTTTGAAGAAAAGGCTGGATTACAAACACTGCAGAATGAGATGCGGGCAGCCTGTGCCATGGCATATCGGCGTATTGCTGATGATGCCCATCCGCAAATGCATGTTGTGCTGGATGATCTTTCAACCTCTGTACGAGAGTACGCAGTTTCAGCACGTGGGAAAATGCGTCAGTTAAATGCGCTGATTTCAAGTGATGTATTACAGTTTGACCATGAAAAGGGTTTTCTGAGTTTTGATGCCTTGCAGAAGGATATGCTTGCAGTTGTAAGACAAGAAGATGAGAAATGTCCTGCGGCTGATAATGAGAATGTAACCGATACTGGAGAATTGGCCAAGGTGGTAGATCCCCGCTTGATTCAGATTGTTTCTGTCTGGCTGGAGAAAACCAGGGAAACGCTGCAGCATAGTTTTCCACCGCAGATTTTTTATGGCATCTGCCTGCACCTGAATGCCTTTGCCAGCCGGCCATTTAAGCCAGTGGTGCTTTCGGATGAGAAAATGCATGATATTGTGGAAAATCATCCCAAAGAATATCAATGTGCATTTTCACTTGCCAGAGAATTATATGATGCGCTTGGACTGGAATTGAATACGGGTGAAATAGCTGTTTTGTCCGAATATCTTCTCACGCAGAAAACAGAGAATCATCATCCCGTATTCTTGTATGCATTTCATGGTTCCGGTGCTGCCAGAGCGCTGGCTGACGCGACTAATGCATTAACTCATCTTAATAATGCATATGGGTTTGATATGGATCTGGATACGGACCCGGTAAAGGCAGAACAAGATCTGGAAGAAATGGTAAAAAGCTTTGATCATGACGCTGGTATTGTTGCCATGTATGACATGGGTTCATTTCAAACTATGTTGGAAAATATTTCTGCCAGAACCCATATTCCGATACGGAGCATCTATATGCCGGTGACGCTGTGGGGATTGGATCTTGCCAGAATGTGTGCAAAGGAAACCGGTGCAGATGATGTGTATCATAGTTTCATGCTCGAAAACAGGGAATTGAAATCAGATCCAGAAAAGAAACAGCCGGTGATCGTGACCTTATGCCAGACGGGTGAAGGTGGTGCAATGGAGCTGAAACGCTATATCGATCAATATTCCCATCTTGGTATTCCAACTGTTGCAATGTCGATTGATAACCGTGAACAATTAGCCAGAAGAATGGATATGCTGCGGCGGACAAGCCGTATCCATGCATTTGTCGGGACATTCAATCCACATATGTTTGGTATTCCATTTATTCCGGTATCCCGCATCTTTGCCAATCCTAAAGAGGTACTGGACCAGGTGCTGACATTTGCGCCGGTGCGTACAAGTGGGAAAAACTACAATCAGGTATATGAATTCCTGCAGGGTGAGTTCCATTATACGTCTATTCCCAGGCTCAAGGAGTTATTGCCAGGTGTTGTAGATGCTTTACGCAGAGATTATGGCTTGAATGATCAGCAGGAAGATGGCATATTCATTCACATTGCCTGTGCGATTGAACGAATTCTGGCTGGCAAACCAGCACCATCTGTTGAAAAAAGTCAGAAAGAAAAAGTCTGGCGGGCATGCCGGGATGATCTCAATAATGTGGCGAGAATTGTCCGCCGTCTGGAAAAAGGGTTCCATATGGTTTTTGCGGATGATGATCTGGTGACGCTGGTAATCATGTTAAAGCGCATATAAAAAGCTGTCAGGCATCAACATGCCCTGACAGCTTTTTCGACAAATGTTTCATTCCCTTTGTGCCAGGTATTGGTTTTGGCTCCGGTACATGATTTTTTTCACGCAGTAGATCCTCATACATATTCCCCATGACCCTTGCCATACGGGAATGCCAGGCAAAGGAATAGAAAGTGCGCTTCAACGGTGACATTGCATCTTTCTTCCTATCATATTCGCTGATGACAGATGTCATCGTCACTTCCAGCTTTCCGTCTTCTCCCTTTGTTTCAAATGTGTTGGTTATGGTCTGCTGCAGACTGCGTGCAGTTACCTGATAAATGCTGCCACGCACATATTTTTCAATTGTAATATTGGTATCCGGTCCGCTGGAGGGATTCTTCTTACAGTATTTGAAGCCGCTGAATGACGAAGGCTTGATTGTTCTTCCTGTGCATTCCTTGATCTCTGCAGAAACTTTCTTTTCCAGATAATCAAAGAAGGCATCGCTGCTGATATCCCAGGTTCTGATTAGTTTCATAGGCCTATTGTAATAAGAATTTCTGATAGATTCCAGATGTCAGAAACAGTACAAATTGTTCTGGTGAGAATACGAAGAATAAATAAATTATACACAAATTGATAAAACCGTTACAAAATGCATACACAAATTAGAATGTACGATAGAAACTGGTAAACCTGACAAAAAAGTTTAAAAATAGTGTATAAAAAATATTTTCTGTGAATGTTTTATGATGTTGTCACATTGATGAAAGCGTATACAATCCATACATGTGAATGGGAGTGAGACGCTTGTGAAGATCATGATCCTGTGTGCAGCCGGTATGTCAAGCGGTCTGCTGGTGAAGAAAATGAATCTATACAGTGAAAGCCATGGATTAGACTGGGAGATTCAGGCAGAGACAGTGTTTGTGTATGATGAACGTGATCATGCTGATGCTGTTTTGATTGCACCTCAGGTTGGCTATCTTCTGAATGATGTCAGAAAGAAAGCCGATGTACCGTGTGCTGTGCTGGATGCGTTTGATTATGCCACAGCGAATTGTTCTCATATTGCAAATCTGATTCAAAGAATCATGTCTGAGTAAGTGAAAGGAGTTCTTCATGGACGGTTTCTTTAATTCTAAATTTATGCAGGCGCTGCAGAATGGCGGCCAGAAGCTGGCAACCAATCCGTTTGTCTCTGCGCTTCAGTCTGCAATGATGTCAATGATGGCACCGATTATGGTTGGCGCTATCTTCACTATCATTGATGCAATTGGCTGCAACATGTTCCACTGGTGGGCAGCCGATTCCACTATCTACGCAACAATTTACAAGCCGTATGAATTTACGATGAATACGATTTCCATCTGGCTTGTCTTCCTGCTTGGCTACAATTATGCGAAAAACTGCGGCCTGAAATCACCGGTGATGTCCGGCATTGATTCCGCTGTTGTATTCCTGATTGTTGCTTCCTCTGTTTCCACAACTGAGGCTGGTACATCTGTCATGGATATGACATATCTGGGCGCCCAGGGCATGTTCATCGGCTTCCTGATCTGCTGGGTGACGATCCGGGTTGAAAAGTTCTGCGTTGATCACAATGTGCGCATCAAGATGCCGGATGTATGTCCGCCGGCTCTGGTCAATGGTTTCTCTGCTATCCTCCCGCTGCTGTTTGCAGTTCTGCCATGCTATCTTGTCGATATCCTTATCAAGGCAGTTTCCGGAGGTTCCATGGGACTGTGCGCAGGCTTCATGTTCATCCTGTCCTACCCGCTTGGCGCTCTTGTTTCCGTGCCTGGCATGATCGTGCTCGGCCTGCTCGCCGGCCTGATGTGGCTGTTTGGTATCCATGGCACGATGATTCTTGTTTCCGTACTGATGGCACCGATGATTCAGGCTTTTGCAGCAAACGAAGCTCTGTATGCAGCCGGCACCAAGCTGACTTTCCAGAATGCCTTCAATGCGTCCTTCCTCTTTGGATGTATGGCTACCTGTGGTGGTACCGGCAATACATGGCCGGCTGTTCTCTGGGGTGCACGCAAAGCAAAGTCCAAGCAGATACAGGCAGTTTCGAAGATTGCTCTGGTGCCGGGCTGGTTTGGCATCAATGAGCCTGTCACGTTCGGCTTCCCGGTAATGTATAACCCTGTCCTTGGTATTCCATACATTCTGACCATTCCGGTCAATATGCTGATTACATACTTCCTGGGCTGGAGAACAGGATTCCTTGTTCCAGGCCATATTGCCATCATGTCACTGCTGCCGATGGGCTTTGGCGGCTTCCTGAGTTCTTTGAGCTGGCATAACTTCATCTGGGATTATCTGATGCTGATCCCGGATGCACTGATCTGGATTCCGTTTATGAAGGTGTATGACAAACAGCTGTACGAGCAGGAACAGAAAGCTGCGGAAGCTGAGAAGGCGGCTGCGTGATGAAGTTCCCGAAGGATTTCCTGTGGGGCGGCGCTACGGCTGCCAACCAGTATGAAGGAGCCTGGGATGAAGGCGGTAAAGGTCTCAATACTGCTGATGTGATTACCAACGGTTCCCATACGACACCGCGCCGGATTACCTGGCGCAAGGCTGATGGCGAAACCGGCAGTGTTCCGCTTTCCTTTGGCGGCAGAATGGAGTTCCCGGAAGGTGCAGTTCCGGCTGTTATCGATGGGGAATACTATCCCAGCCACACTGCCACGGATTTCTATCATCATTACAAAGAAGATATTGCCCTGATGGGTGAGATGGGCTTCAGATGTTTCCGTTTGTCCATGAACTGGGCAAGAATCTTCCCCAATGGGGATGATGAGCAGCCTAATGAAGAAGGTCTGCAGTTTTATGACAATGTGTTTGATGAATGCAAGAAGTATGGCATTGAGCCGCTTGTAACATTGAGCCATTATGAGACACCGCTGCATCTGACCATTGCCTATGGCGGCTGGATTGACCGCCGCCTGGTTGACTTCTTTGTCAGATATGCCACGACAGTCATGAAGCGCTACAAGGGCAAAGTGAAGTATTATCTGACCTTCAATGAGATCAACTGCATGGATATGATGCCGTTCATGGGCGGCGGCATGATCAAGTCTGATCCGCAGTCCCGTGCCCAGGGTGCCCACAATCAGTTTGTGGCCAGTGCTTTGACGGTAAAGGCTGCTCATGAGATTGATCCTGAAATCAAGGTTGGTCAGATGCTTGCCTATCAGCCAAACTATGCCTATACATGTGATCCGGCGGATCAGCTGAAAGTGATGGAAATGCAGCATAATACGCTGTTCTATTCTGATGTACAGACCGGCGGTGCCTATCCTGCATGGCGTTTGAAGCAGTATGAGCGTGAAGGTGTGAAAGTGCAGATGGAACCTGGTGATCTGCAGCTGCTGCATGATTACAGTGCAGACTTCCTGAGCTTCTCCTGCTATGGCTCAACGACAATGACAACGCATAAGGAAGCAGAAGGTGCTGGCAATATGATGCCTGGTTCTGTCAAGAATCCTTATCTGCAGAGCAATGCCTGGGGCTGGGAGACAGATCCTGACTGTCTGCGGATTGCTTTGAATACGCTGTATGACCGCTACCATAAGCCATTATGGGTTGTAGAGAACGGCATTGGCTGGAATGATGTTAAAGAGGCAGATGGTTCGGTGCATGACAGCTACCGGATTGACTATCTGCGTCAGAATATTGCCTCGATGCGTGATGCGGTATGTCTGGATGGTATTCCGCTGATGGGATATACGATGTGGGGATGCATTGATCTTGTCTCGGCTGGTACAGGTGAGATGAGAAAGCGCTATGGCTTTGTCTATGTCGATCGTGATGACAAGGGACAGGGCACTCTGGCCAGAAGTAAGAAGGATTCGTTTGGCTGGTATCAGAAAGTGATTGCCAGCGATGGCGAAGATCTCGACTGACTCGATTTCAGAGCTGACTGCGCTTCTGCATGAAGCCAGGCAGTTATGTCTGGCTTCGATCGATGCCAGCCTGTGTGGCCAGTATCAAAAGGCACAGCATCTGCTGGATGATGGTATGCGGCAGTTTATACAGGCACACCGTATCCATGCGGCGATGCTGGCAAGTGAGGATCAGGATGTGGATCTTGCCGTTGTGCATGCGGAAGATCTGCTCATGAGTGCAGAACTGTTTACAGTGATGGCTGCCCGTTTTATCAAAGCTGCTGAAAAAGGAAAAGTCTCGGTGTGATCACTTCACACCGAGGCTTTTTTGACTTGATTCAGATTTCCTGCTCGAGTTCTTTGCGGTAACGGGCAAATTCTGCTTCCCGTTCCTTTGTGACCTCTGGATAGTGGGGATCCATGTCTTTGAGTGTTTTCAGGATAATCTCTGAGACAAGATATCTCATATACCATTTGTGGTCTGCCGGAATGACATACCATGGGCAGTCTTTGGTGGCGGTGGCATTGATGGCATCCTCAAAGGCACTCTGGTAGGCATCCCAGTACTGTCTTTCTGCATAGTCGCCTGCCGAGAACTTCCAGTTCTTCTCAGGCTCATCCAGCCTGTCCAGAAAGCGCTTTGCTTGTTCTTCTTTGGAGACATGCAGGAAGAACTTCACGGTACGCACGCTGTTATGGTACAGATACTTTTCAAAGTGGCATATGTCTTCGTAGCGGTCCTTGATGACATCTTCACTCTTGATGCGGTCTGCATGTGCCTGTGTTTCATACAGCTTCTTGACTTTGCCAATCAGTACATCCTCATACTGGGAACGGTTGAAGATGGCAATTTCACCTTTGGCTGGTACCTGCTGTTCAACACGCCACAGAAAATCATGGGCCAGTTCATTGGAAGAAGGCTGCTTGAAGGCTGCTTCAAAGACACCGTGTGGCGACAGACACTGCAGCACCGCACGGATGGTGCCATCCTTACCGGCAGCGTCCATGGCCTGGAACAGGAAGATGACGCCTTCTTTCTTTTCAGCATATAGTTTCTGCTGGAGTTCATCAATCTTCTTGTTGTTTTTATCCAGTTTCAGAGCTGCCTCTTCCTTGTCTTTGCACATATGGGTTTCACTGGTGGAAGCCTCTTTGATATTGAAATGTCTACTGCCATCAAAGCAATATTGAGATAGCATTTGTTTCACATCCTTTCTTAGCTCATGATAGCACGTTCAGCTTGTCAATGAAGCGGTGAAAGGCGCGATAGATCAGACAGCCCAACAGTGCCCCGATGGTATTGGTGATCAGATCCGTGATATCGCAGACTCTGCCGATGGTGATCCATGGCTGCAATACTTCAATGGCAAATGAGATGCAGGCACAGGTGAGGGTTGTCGAAAAGATGGATCTTCTGCGGTGCCAGGCCATGAAGAAGCCCATGGGCATAAACAGCAGAATATTGAGAATGATCTGGCGGTGATAGTCGCCATAGGCAAAGAAATAATCACGGAAGGGGATGAGATTGATGCTTGGGGCATCAAAGGTGGGGATGATGGGGACAAGGGTGCAGTAAAAGACTGTACAAAGGTAAAGGTAGTACAGGGATTTCAGGCAGATTGTCAGTTTTGGCTGTCCTTTCAGCCTGCCCAGAAAGAAAAACAGGTAGAGGCCAAGCAGAATCAGACAGTCGATGACTTTGACAGCAGTGTACATAGCAGTCTCGATTCTATTCCGTTTGTGGAGTACTTGCAAAAAAGAAAAGGGAAGTTCGTGTGAACTTCCCTTCAGGTCGGGATTACGGGATTCGAACCCATGACCTCTTCGTCCCGAACGAAGCGCGCTACCAAACTGCGCTAAATCCCGATCGCGACATTCATTATACCAAGGGGTTTTACAAAAAGCTACCATGAATTTGAAATTCCTCATTCCGGGCATGAATGCGTTTACACGAAAATTCGTGTTAAATTCAGGATTTTTTGCATTTACAACGTTTGGAAAATCATTATACTACTACAGGATACAAAAGATTGTGTCGCGATATTAGTAATAAAGGGAAGCGCAGCCTCCCTTTTTGAAACGAGGACGATGTTGTGATGGACGAAGAGAAGAACGAAAACGAAGAAGCAGAAGTTGAAGATGAGGATCTGAATTTTGATGAGGATGATGCCTCCAATGATGAAGATCTGAACGATGGTGAGGATTCTGATGAGGAGGAAGGCCAGCAGCTGGATCTGGAGAGTTCAAGTGCGGATATCACACTGAACAGTACGGATGCCGTGCATAATTATCTGAAGCGGATTGGTACGATTCCTCTGTTGACGCCGGAACAGGAGCAGGATCTGGCCATCAAGGCTGCCAATGGTGATGAGGCTGCCCGTGATATGCTGGTAACATCGAATCTGCGTCTGGTGGTTTCGGTTGCCAAGCGTTACAGCGGCTTTAATATGTCGTTCATGGATCTGATTCAGGAGGGCAATATCGGCCTGATGAAGGCAGTTTCCAAGTTTGATTATACGAAGGGCTTCAAGCTTTCTACCTATGCAACATGGTGGATCCGTCAGGCGATTACCCGTGCTATTGCGGATCATTCCCGCAATATCCGTATTCCTGTGCATGTCAATGAGACTCTGCATAAGATTCATAAGACAAGAAGACAGCTGTCCCAGGAGCTTGGACGTGAGCCTTCTCTGGAAGAGATTGCGGCCAAGATGGATGATATGACAGCAGAGAAGATTGCCGAAATTGAGAAGATGGCCAGTGATACCGTTTCTCTGGAGACACCGATTGGTGAAGAGAATGATACTTCTCTTGGGGATCTGATCCGGGATGAGCATACAATGACACCTTCTCAGTATGCTGAGGCCAATGCCCTGCATGATCAGATTTTCATGTTGCTGGATACGCTGACTGACCGTGAAAAGACAGTGCTGATCAAGCGGTTCGGTCTGGATGGCAATGAGCCGATGACTTTGGAAGAGGTTGGCCGTGAGATGGATGTGACAAGAGAGCGCATCCGTCAGATTGAGAAGAAGGGTTTGACCAAGCTCAAGCATGCGACCAGATCCCGTCATCTGCAGCCGTTCATGGATTCCGCTGATGCATAACTACAAATTCCTGCATTTGCAGGAATTTTTCTTTTGGGCAGTATGATACAATCCAGACATGCGTGAAAAACTGAAGAAACATCCGATTCTTGTCAATCTGGCTCTGTGGGGCTTCTATTACTTCTGTTTCACCAGAGTGGAGAAATATGTAACCGTGCCAAAGCTCATCATGCACTGTGCTCTGGATGATGCCATTCCCTTTGTGCCGCAGATGATCTGGTTCTATGTTCTCTGGTTTCCCTATATTGCTCTGACACTGTTCTGGTTTTTGAAAAAGGAAGACCGTTCCTCTTTCTGGCGGCTTTCTTTGTCCTGCATCATTTCCATGATGCTTACCTTATTGTTCTATTGTCTTGTGCCAAATGGCACCGATATCCGTCCTTCAGATGTTACGGATCAATCTTTGTCTATGCAGATCATGAGAGCCATCTGGGCGGCGGATACACAGGAAAATGTATTTCCCAGCATCCATGTCTTTATTACTTTGATCATTGATGGTTTCTGGCAGGCTTCTGCGTCTGCCAAAACATATCCCTGGGTGAAATGGGTATCTCATATCATTGCTATTCTGATTTGTCTTGCAACGATGTTTGTCAAACAGCATAGTGTGCTGGACGTGCTCGGGGGTATTGTGGTGGCGCTGATTGTGCTTGCCATTGATCATCATCTTGCCGCAAAAGAAAAGGAAGAGCAGCGCTCTTCCCTGTAATCATCAGAAGAATCTGTCGACCAGTTCCTTTGAATATTCTGAGGTTTCATCCATGTCGCCGAAGGACATGACTTCACCAGCATAGAAGGTGTTGTATTTATCCTGCATGGCTTCAACTTCCTCATACCAGCCATCACTGTAATCCTTGCTGGAAACATGCGGGAAGTAATACCAGTCTTCTTCTTTGATAATATTCTCTGCCGGTGTGTGCATGGTCACAAGATCTGCCAGCACCGTCTTTTTGCATACATCGTAAGGTACTTCGCGCATATCGGTATGATTGCGCAGGGCATAGGTTGTCAATGGCTGATTGACATCATCACGCCATCTTCTGTAGAGAACCATCAGATGGCCGAGGCGTTCCTTGACCATGTTTTCAAACACATAATAGGACATGACCGGCTGATCCTCAGGCTTTGTCTCAACAGCCAGTACATCGTATTCTTCATGGATAATCTTTTCAAAGTGGCTTGTTTCATCTTCTCTGGCATCGGCATACTGCACAAACTGATCCAGAGGTGAGGTAACAATGAGCTTGTCATACGCTTCCTCTTTTCCATCAATGGTGAGGTAGACTTTACCATCTCTTCTTTCCACCTTGGTGATGCTTGTGTTCAGTCTTGCCTGGTGCATGAGCTTGTCATTGAGATGTTCCCAGATGGACTGGGTGCCATCTTTCCATGTCCAGAGATTGAGTTTGACAAAGTCCATGGTCGTGCGGAAATCCAGATATTTCAGAACATAGGCTGCCGGGATCTCATCGAAGTAGCCATAGCCGAAGGATGTGAACGGGCCGATCCAGATATCCATGACCGGTTCAATGTGGTTGAGGGCACAGAACTGCGTAAACGGCAGACACAGATCTTTCAGATTCTCATTGGTGCCGGAAATATGCTTTCTTTCACGGGTGACTTCATAGCCGTCATAGCGTCCCTGAGATACACCGCGGTGGCCGTTGAGGTCATAGCCCTTGTACTTTGTCTCCAGCAGTTCACCCAGTGTCTTGACGGCCTTTTTCATCGCCAGCAGATGCGGAATCTGCAGCGGGTTCTTCTTGGGGTTGAAAGGCTCAATTGTCTTGCCGTTTTTGTTTTTGTACTCACGGATGAGGTTTGGCCCATCATGCGTGATGCCGCAGAATTCTTCGACATCATGCACGGCATAGTAGGTGGGGACGCCCATGATGGCACCCATCTCATAGCGCTTGTCCCCGTAGTGCGGGGAATGGCACTTGCCGCCGACATGATCGCTGCGTTCGAGAATCGTGTAGTTGGTGTATCCCTTCTTCTCGAGATACATGCCTGCCGAAAGACCGGCAGGTCCGCCGCCAATGATGGCAATGCGAATGTTATGATCCATTGTTTTTTCTCCCTGCCCATGATAGGGCTTACAAGCAATGCTTGTTAAAAAATCCACAAATATATGTTATAGTACTTTCAGGATGGAAACAAGATCATGATCATTCAATATGCCAATTTATCCGACATGGTGGCAAAAATGTCGGGGTATCTGGGAACACACACAGCTTTTCTGTGTGAAGAAAACGGCAAGTTTGTCCGTCATTCCTATGGCTCGTTCGCATCTGATGTTCAAAACCGGGCAGCAAAGCTTGCCTTTTATGGCCATACGTGCATCGGGATTGTCTGCCACCTTTGCTATGAGACGATTGTGGAAATCTTTGCGGCAAACCTTGCCGGCATGCAGATTGTCATGCTTTCAGAAAATCTTGGGATTGAACAAATCCAGTCTTTGATCACACAGATGGATATGGACTGCATCTATGGCTGTGAAGGAGATTTTGTGCTTGGCAAAGGCGTATCAGATGGCAGAGACCGCATTCTGTTTTTTACCTCGGGAACAACGTCTTCCTCGCGGGCAGTGGTATTGACTGGCACTTCGCTTGTCAAAGCAGCCTGGAATGGATCTTACAGCCTGCCGTTATCACAGGATGATGTTCTGCTTTGCCTTTTGCCGCTGGATCATGTATTTGGCTTTGTATGCGGTATGCTGTGGGGGTTGAACTGCGGGGCTGCGGTGGCGCTAGGCAGGGGCAGGCGGCACTATGGGGATGATGGCATGTATTTCCATGCGACGGCTGTATCACTTGTGCCGGCTTTGTTTGGCTTTTTGATGAAACATCGTTTGTTTAACAAAGAGCTGAGGCAGATCCTGATCGGTGGTGCTTCATGTGATCCTGTATTGATGCGCCATGCACAGCAGCTTGGCTTCCATGTGGCTTTTGGCTATGGCCTGAGTGAGACAAGCTCCGGGGCAGCAATCAGTGTGAGCGGGGATATGCTGGCAATGTCGGTATGCATTGAGGATGAGATTCAGATTGCATCGGATGGTGAGATCTTGATCCGCAGTGATGCCTGTATGATGCAGGGGTATTACCAGCAGCCTGATGCTACGGAACAGGTATTGCGGCATGGGGTGCTGCATACGGGAGATCTAGGCTTTTTTGATGATCTTGGCCGGCTGCATATTACCGGGAGAAAGAAGGAGATGCTTGTGCTGAATGATGGCACCAAGATCTTTCTGCCGGAGTATGAGAAGATGCTTTGTGATGCCCTGGGGGATCAGGAGGCAGCTGTGATGGTGAAGGATGGCCGGCTGGTGCTTGTGTATGGTGGTAACAGAACCAGGATGGAAGTGGATGAGGTTCTGGAACATGTGATGCGCCAGGTGGCCTATTCTCACCGCATTCAGGATGTTGTGATGCTGGGGCATGTGCTGCCCCGCACTGCCAATGGCAAAATCAGAAGATATGTATTACAGGAGGAAGTGGAATGACAAGGGATGAGGTAGTGTCGCAGGTGATCCGGGTTGTGCAGGAGAATGTGCCGGATCTTGTCAGTGGTACAATGGATGCCGGTACGCGGCTGAATACGGAGACAAATATGGATTCGATGGGCTTCATTCTGGTGATGACAAAGCTGGAAGGTATGTATGGGGTGAAGATTCCGGACAAGGAATGGGATCGGATTCTGTCTGTCGGGGATGCGGCGGATGCCATTCTGAGGCATATGGATCAAAATGATTGAAAAACAGCTGACACTGCAGAACAAAGATGTAAACATGTTTTCCATCATGCGTTTATCCCGTCTGTATGAATATCTGCAGGAGATTTCGATTCTGGATACTGAACAGCTTGGGGCTGGTGAAAAGGTGACCCGGGATCATGGTATTCTGTGGGTTGTTGTGCAGCAGAGGGTTCAGATTGCCCGGCTGCCAAAGTATGGTGAGCATGTCCTTCTTTCATCATGGCCGGGTACGTGTGTACATGTCCTGTTTCCCCGTTATTATGAAATGAAGGATGATCATGGCAATGTGCTGGTCAAAGGAAGTGCGCTGTGGGCATTGATGGATGCAGAAACACGGAAAGTTGTTTTTCCGGAGAGAAGACATATTGTTGTGCCTGCTGAAGAACGGCAGTCTCAGGCGCCATTGCCGGTGCAGCTGAAGGCAGAAGAGACAGGAAAGAAGCAAAGTTTTACTGTGCCTTTTTCGTGGTGTGACATGAACGGGCATATGAATAATGCGCGCTATCTGGATCTGGGTGATGATCTTTTAGTACATCTGCAGAAAGGGATCATACCAATGGAGATTTCATGTGAATATCGTTCTGAGGCAAGGCTGCATCAGCAGATTGAGGCTGCCTGGAATGAGGATGAAGATCATGCCTATGTACAGCTGAATCATGAAAGGTGCATCTGCCGCATTCTTCTTGCATATGACCATGGAACCAGAAGGAAAAACAGTTTATGATGAAAGCAGAGAGAACCATGGTTTTGTGTAAGGGGAGGTGGCTTAGATGATCAGAACCATTGTCCGGGATGAATTACTGCTGCAGATGAAGGCACGCAAGGCGACATCCAATGATATTGCATTGGCTTGTGATATGGCCGATACGCTGGATGCCAATCGTGAGAATTGTGCTGGTATTGCAGCGAACATGGTTGGTGAGAATGTGGCGATCATCTGTGTGATGATCGGCTCGGTGTGCACATTGTTCTTCAATCCACAGATCATTGCGAAAAAGGATCCGTATGAGGCGATGGAGGGCTGTCTGAGCCTGGATGGCCTGCGCAAGGCAAAGCGGTATCAGAAGATTACGCTGCGTTTTCAGGATATGTATATGCAGTGGCATACGATGACATACAATGGCTTTACGGCCGAAGTCATCCAGCATGAGTGTGATCATCTGCAGGGTATCCTGATCTGAGTACATGATGGGGGAGAAATTCTTCTCCCCCTGTCATGATGCACAGGGCTTGACGAATGTGCTGATTCGGTATATGGTACACAGGCAACTCAAAAATGAATGAGCATAACCGAGGGAAACCCGGCGTCGCAAAGCTAAGAGGGCCTGAAATGGCAGCCAGCTGCAAGATCCGCATCTTTTTTTGTGCGCAGACGGGTATTCGGGAAAATACATTGGGGAGGCGTAATGGAAAGAGAAATCCGGCATCTGCTTGGACTGGAACATATCAGTCCTGATATATATAGGAAGATTACCAGACATAATGCGCTTTGCGGCATTGGCTGTGCCATTGCCATGATTCTGTATGCCATCGGTGAATTTGTGACAGGAAGAGGCGGCTGGATCGGCAGAATATTCAGTGTTCTGTATATCCTCACGATTGCGGCATCACTGGTGATATGTGTTAAGACTGTGCGCGGTACGTTTGACCATCCGCGCGTCACGCAGGTTTACGGCCAGTTCTGTCTTTTTGAGACAGTCATCTTTGGCATGGCTACCAGTGTTGCCCGCATGAATACAGGTGATCATTTCATGATCTTACTGACGACGGTGGTCGGCGGCTTGTGCCTGTTCCGGATCCGGCCGATTGTTTCACTTGGCGCGGTTGGCATTCTCCACTGTGCTTTGATGTATGTGGCACACAACTATAATCTATGGGCGACACATTTCCGTTTTTCCTACATTGTGTTTCTGGCCATGGTCGAGCTTGTTTCCCTGGTGGGCTGGTATACATCACTGTCCAACTTTGTGCAGGAAGGCAATATGGCGGATGCCAATACGATATTGCAGCAGGATAATGAGACATGGCGCAATGCCAGTGTGCGTGATTCTCTGACCGGGCTTTTCAATCGGTATGGTTTGAACCGCAATTCTGTGCTGTGGCGGGGAAGACCGATCTGTGTGATGATGGCGGATGTGGATAATTTCAAGCATTATAATGATGCCTATGGCCATGAGGCCGGCGATATGGTGCTGAAACGGTTTGCGAATGTTCTGATTGATAGCTTTGGTGATGCGGCATGTTATCGATATGGCGGCGATGAATTTCTGGTGGTCTCGGATATGCCGCCGCTGCAGTTTCTGGAAATGGCAAAAAAAGCACAGGAAAAGATGCGTGAAAAGGCAGAAAATGATCAGATTGGTCCGATCAGTACTTCCATGGGCTTTGTCTATGGCAGATGTTTATCGGAGGTGGATCTGCCGGACTTTATCCGTCAGGCTGACCGTAAACTGTATCAGGTCAAGGAATCCGGCAAAGGTGCTGTGCAGTGTGGTGCTTTTATCACGAATGAATGATGACAATGGCAATGGCATAATCCCCATCATGGGCAATGGATATTTCCCAGTCTGGATGGTTCAGGATATACGGCCTGCCATTTTTTTCATGGAGAATAGAATAGGAAAGCCAGTGTGGATCATTTAATGCCTTAAAGACAGCTTCTTTGGCGGCAAAATGCACGCCGAGGTATTCAATGCGCCGCTTGTCTGTCTCGATCTTTTTGTATTCTATCTGTTCTTCCTGGGTCAGGATTTTATCGATGAAAGGTGGATCCAGGCGGATGCGGGAAAGCTGGACAATATCAATACCGGTCATATGGTTCCATGATACAATGCCAAAGGAAAAAGCGGGGAAGAAATATGGAAATGAATGAGCTGTTTTACAGGGATGCCTACGTGAAGGAATTTGATGGTGTGGTGGTTTCCTGTGAAAAGATGAAGGATGGCTATGGCATTGTGCTGGATGATACGGCTTTTTATCCTGAGGGAGGCGGTCAGCCGGGAGATACAGGATATCTCAATGATGTGAAAGTAACGGACACAAAGCGCATAGAGGATCTGGTGGTGCATCTTTGCAAAGAGTCGATTGCTGTGGGAACAGTTGTGCATGGCAGGATTGACTGGGACAGGCGGTTTGACAATATGCAGGCACATACCGGGGAACATCTGTTTTCCGGCCTTGTCCACCATCTGTATGGATATGACAATGTCGGCTTCCATATGGGTGAAGTCATTCAGGTGGATTTCAATGGCCCGCTTTCCTGGCAGGATGTGAATAAAGTGGAACTGCTTGCCAATCAGGCCATCTGGCGCAATGAGCCTGTCATTATCCAGTATCCTGATGAAAAAACATTATCAGAGCTGGATTACCGCTCCAAGAAGGAGCTGCAGGGAAAGATCCGCATCGTCTGTGTTGGCAAAGAGGATGTGTGTGCCTGCTGCGGTACGCATGTTCAAAGTACCGGTGAGATTGGTCTTTTCAAGGTGCTGACATGTGAGAAACATAAAGGCGGCACCCGGCTGACCATGCTGGCAGGATCAAAGGCATATGCATATGTATCGATGCTGTTTGAACAGGGGCAGAAGATTTCTCATCTTTTATCAGCACCGATGGAGCAACTGGCATCGTCTGTTGAAAAACTGCAGAAAGAAAAGACGGCTGCAGATGGGAAACTGCAGCAGTATGTCCGGGATAATCTTTTGCAGAAAGTGCAGAATGCCAGAGTGGAAAACGGCCTGATGATCCTGTTTGGTGAGGGAGTAAGCCGCAATGATCTGCGCCATTGTGCCAAGCAGGCACTGTTACAGGAAGAAGTGAAGACGATTGCGATCTGTTCAAAGGAAGACAACAGCAGTTACAGCTATCTGATCATGAGTGAGTGTCTGCCTTTGCGCACATTGGGAAAACAGCTGAATCAGCTTTTAGATGGCAGGGGCGGCGGTTCAGATGAATTGATCCAGGGTACTTTCCTAAAAGAACAGGAAGAGATTGTTACCGTACTGAAAGAGGTGCTGCATGGTTAAGTATGATACTGTGCTGTTTGATCTGGATGGTACGTTAACCAATTCTGCGCCTGGCATCACGGCCTGTGTGCAGAAAGCACTGGCACATTTTGGCATACATTATGAACAGAAGGATCTGACTGTGTTTGTGGGTCCTCCCTTGCGGGAAATGTTCCCCCGTTTCGGCGTGAAAGAGGATGATGTTGAGGAGGCAGTTGCTGTGTTCCGGCAGAATTACAATGCCTTTGGCAAGTTTGACAATGCACCGTATGACGGCATTGCACCACTGCTTTCTTCTTTGTGTGCTGCCGGCATACAGCTGGGTGTTGCGACAAGCAAGCCGCAGGATCTTGCTGTTGAGATCCTGAACCGGTTTGATCTTGCAAAGTATTTTGTTTTGATTGCCGGGGCAAGTCTGGATGGCAGCCGTGACAGCAAGCTTTCCGTGCTGCAGTATGCCCTTGCAAGTATGAAATATCACAGATGTGTGCTGGTGGGGGATACGGCTTATGATGCCGTTGGTGCCCGTGACTTTGGCATGGATGCGATTGGTGTGAGCTGGGGTTTTGGAGATCTTGATGCAATGAAACAGGCAGGCATGAACATCATTGTGGATACGCCTGTTCAGCTTGAAAAGATTCTGCTGGCCGGTTACACTGAAAACAGATAATAAAGGAGCGAGAATATGCTGCATAAGAAATTGAAAGCTTTTCCTGAGAATTTCCTCTGGGGTGCATCAACGAGTGCGTATCAGGTAGAGGGTGCCAGTCTGGAAGATGGCAAGGGACCTTCCTGCCAGGATGTCAAGGAAGTGCCGGCAGGGACTTCTGATCTGAAGGTATGTGCGGATGAGTACCATCATTATAAGGAAGACATTGCTTTGTTTGCCGAGATGGGCTTCAAGGTATACCGCTTCTCCATCAGCTGGTCACGGATTATTCCGCAGGGTACCGGTGAGGTTAATCCCAAGGGCATTGCCTATTACAACAATCTGATCAATGAGTGCCTGAAGTACAACATCGTACCGCTGGTGACAATGTTCCACTTTGATATGCCGGCTGCGCTGGATGAGCGTGGCAGCTGGTCCAATCCGGATTCGGTGGACTGGTTTGTCAACTTTGCCAAGGTCATGTTTGAAAACTTTGGTGATCGGGTGAAGTACTGGCTGACGATCAATGAGCAGAATATGTTAACACTGGTGGGACCGGTGATTGGTACATTGCATATTCCTGCAGGAACAACGAATGTGCTGAAGGAGACCTATCAGCAGAATCACCGCATGCTGGTAGCACAGGCCAAGGCCATGGCACTTTGCCACAAGATGATTCCGGATGCCAAGATTGGTCCGGCTCCGAATATTTCTTTGGTATATGCGGCATCCTGCAAGCCTGAGGATGTGCTGGCTTCCCAGAACTTCAATGCGATCCGCAACTGGCTGTATCTGGATATGGCAGTATATGGCCGCTATAACAATCTGGTCTGGAGCTATCTGGAAGAAAATGATGCCTTGCCGGAATTTGCACCGGGTGATGAAGAAGCACTGGCCAATGGCCATCCGGACTTCATTGGCTTCAACTATTATTCCACAGCTACGGTTGCCTATAGTGATGGTTCTGAGGCACTGAAAGATGGCGACCAGCAGAGTGCCGGCGGTATTCCAGGTGTCTATAAGACGGTCAAGAATCCAAACCTGCCAAGAACAGAGTTCAACTGGGAGATTGATCCAGTTGGTTTCCGCAATACGCTGAGAGAGGTATATTCCCGCTATCATCTGCCGATTATCATTACCGAGAATGGTCTTGGTGCGTATGATACGCTTGGCGAGGATGGAAAGATTCATGATACGTATCGTATCAATTATCTGCGTGAGCATATCAAGCAGATGCGTCTTGCCATTACGGATGGTGTGGAGATGATGGGTTACTGCCCGTGGTCAGCAATTGATCTGATTTCAACACATGAGGGCATGCGCAAGCGCTATGGCTTTGTGTATGTTGACCGTGATGAGTTCGACCTGAAGACCATGAAGCGCTATCGCAAGGATTCGTTCTTCTGGTACAAGAAGGTCATTGCGTCCAATGGTGAGGATCTCGACTGAGTGATGGCTGAAAGGGATGGAGTGTGATGCTCCATCTTTTTTGTCTGCAGGGTACAGGAAAGAATAGATACTTTGTGGAAGAAAAGTTAGTTAGATTATACAAAGCTATGCATGCATATAAGTGGAAGGCCCTTTTGTAAAGATCAAACAGGAAAATACGTGGAAAACAGAATGCAAAAGTTTTCAAAAATAATGTATACGAAAATGAAAAAAGTGAAGAAATTGTGAAATTAAAGACCCCATTTCATGAAATTTGCAGTTATAATGAGCACATACTTTCTAGAGAGGAGAAAGAAAATGAAAAAGCTTGCTTCAACAGCTATGACGGCAGTTCTGGCGCTTTCCCTGGTGGGATGCGGCGGATCTTCCTCAGCAGGCACTTCAGAAAACAAGAATATTCTGAGATTCGGCCTGTCTGGACTCACTGGCACTTACAACCCGTTCATTTCCAGCACGGTTTATGACAACTGGGTATGCAGCCTGATTTTCGAACCGCTGGTTACAAATGACAAGGATGGCAACTTCGTTCCTTATCTGGCAGACTGGACGGTATCTGATGATGAGAAGACCTATACCTTCACACTGAAGGATGGCATCAAGTTCTCTGATGGCAATGCCATGACTGCAGATGATGTTGCGTATTCCTTCAATCTGACAAAGGAAGATGACTATGCTGGTCCTCGCGGCGATCTGGCTGCTGCGATTGACAAGATTGATGTCATCGATGACAAGACTGTTGCTTTCACATTTACGGAAGCTTCTCCTGTCAACATTTCCAAAATTGCCGGCTATGGCATTCTGGAGAAGAGCCATTATGAGCATGACAGCTGGGATGCTCTGACAGCGCTGAATACGGATCCGGTTGGTTCCGGACCGCTTGTTCTGGACAGCTATGCTGCAAACCAGTATACAAATCTGAAGAAGAATGAGAATTACTGGGATTCCAGCAAGAAGCTGCAGATCGATGGTGTCTCTATGACGAACGTCACTGAGGATACAATTCTGTCTGCACTGCAGTCTGGTGAGATTGATCTCTGCCAGCCTGCTGCCAAGAAGGAAAACGTTGATGGCATCAACGGAATGGACAATGCACATCTGATTTCCTATATCGGCAATGGCTATACATATATGCAGTTCAACTGCACACCGGCTAATCCGGATACGCAGTATCATCATACAGGTGCTCTGCAGGATCAGAAGGTACGTCAGGCTCTGATGTATGCGCTGGACAGAAAGACATTCATCAAGAATGAATATGGTTCTGATGAACTCGCTTCTGTTGGTATGGCACCGTTCTCTCCGATCTCCTGGGCTTTCCCGGACAGCTCTGAGCTGAATGCGTATGATTATGATCTTGACAAGGCAAAGTCTCTGCTTGATGAGGCTGGCTGGACTGATACAGACGGTGATGGCATCCGTGACAAGGATGGCGACAAGCTTGAACTCAACTGGCTCGTTTATACGGATTCCACATGGCCTGGAACACTGGCCTCCATGGCAATTGATTCCTGGGGACAGATTGGCGTTAAGCTGAATGTTGTTCAGATGGATTTCGCAACTGTTGCGTCCACTGTTCAGGATCCTGAACCGGGTGCAAAGGACTTCGATATCTATACGATGGGATGGCAGGTTGATATTGATCCGGATCCTACGGGCGGCATCTTCGATGCTGATGCAGGCGGAGCCGGTGGATATGACTCTTCCGGACTGTATGATGAGCGTTCTCAGGAACTGCTGCATGAAGGTGTAACTGAGTTCGATCAGACAAAGAGAGCTGATATTTACAAGGAGTGGGCTGTTCGTCAGAATGATCTGCTGGCGACTGCTGTGGTTGCTTACAGAAATGAAATCTGGGGCGTTGCCAACAGAGTCAAGGGTCTCGATGATCTGTCCGCTTACATGGATTTTACAAAGCTGATCTTCGACGTATCACTCGATCAGGCCTGATTGTCAAGGTTCCATTAGACTTCAGTACGGTTACGTACTAAAATTGACTGGCATATCGGCAGTGCACCTGCAGATACAAAGTGCACTGCCGATATTTGCTTTTTTCCTTCCGTTATTCTGAAGTGCGCAGGCTGGCGGGAGAATGTGTATGAAAGGAGTATTATGAAAAACTATATCATCCGGAGACTCCTTCAGATTATCCCGGTCTTTCTGGGCATACTGCTGATTTTGTTCGTCATTATTGACCACGCGCCTGGCAGTATTACCAGTACAATGGTAAACCCGAAAATGACTGCGGAAATGAAGGCGGCTCTGCAGGAGAAGCTTGATCCGGATCTGCCGATCTATGTGAAGTTCTTCAACTGGATCGGGGAAGCGCTGAAAGGCAATCTCGGCTATTCCTACAAGCAGTACAAACCGGTAATTCAGGTGATCGGGGAGAACATTGGCTGTACGTTTGCTCTTTCACTGAGTGCTCTGATTATTTCGATGCTGATTGGCATTCCGTGCGGCATCGTCAGTGCAACCAAGCAGTATTCTGCTCTTGATAACTTTCTGACCGTATTCTGCCTGATTGGACTTGCGCTGCCAACTTTCTTCTTTGGTCTTCTGCTTCTGAAGGTATTTGCTGTAGATCTTGGCTGGTTCCCTGTATTTGGCCTGGTAGATTCTACCCGTCATTTCAGCAGCGGCTTTGCCAAGGTAATGAATGAAGCATATCATCTGGTTCTGCCGGCGATTGTGCTTGGTCTTGCCCAGACGGCAAGCTTCATGCGTTATACGCGTTCCAGTATGCTTGAGGTAATCCGTTCTGATTATATCCGTACAGCCCGTGCCAAGGGTCTGTCCGAGAAGGTCGTTATCTATAAGCATGCATTCCGCAACGCCATGATTCCGATTGTGACGCTGCTGGGCTTCCAGATTCCAGGTCTGATTTCCGGTGCTGTCATGACAGAGACAATCTTCTCTCTGCCTGGTGTCGGCAAGATTTCAGTTGACTGTGTTACCAACCGTGACTATCCGCTGCTGCTGGGCATCAATGCGATTCTGAGTATTGTAACCCTGCTGTCAACGCTTGTTGCTGATCTGCTGTATGCGGCTGTGGATCCGCGTATCAAGTATGAGTAAGGAGGAAAAAATGACGGAAGAAAAACAGCTTTCCCGTGAAGAAGAAATCAAGCGGGCCGCCAAGAAGTACTCCTACTGGGGCGGTGTGTGGAGCCGGCTGAGAAAGAACAAGATGGCAATGATCTCTCTGGTGGGTCTGATCATCATTGTTCTGCTTTGCATCTTTGTGCCGATGTTCTCCAAATATACGATTTCACAGACCAACAGTGCAGAGGCAAATATGCCTCCGAGTGCAGCTCACTGGCTCGGCACGGATAAGATTGGCCGTGACCTGTGGGTCAGACTGTTTGCCGGCGGCCGTGTATCACTGGGTGTTGCTCTGTCGGTAACTGCTCTTGAGTGCGTGATCGGCGTTGTGCTTGGTTCGATCTCCGGATTCTTTGGCGGCTTTGTTGATACAGTTATCATGCGTATTTCGGAAATCTTCATGTGCTTCCCGTTCCTGATGATCTGCATCACGCTGCAGGCCGTATTTGGAAATTCGATCCGGACACTCATCGTGATTCTGGCCGTTCTTTCCTGGCCTTCCATCTGTCGTATCGTTCGCGGTCAGATCCTCTCTCTGCGTGAAATGGACTACATGGAAGCCTGCCGGGCACTGGGCATTTCCAATACAAGACAGATCTTTATTCATCTGTTCCCGAACGTTCTGGCCTATGTCATTGTCTATGTCACAATGTCCATGGCAAATGTTATTCTGACTGAGACATCCCTGTCGTTCCTTGGACTTGGCGTCAATCCGCCGACTCCGACCTGGGGCAATCTGATCCAGGAAGCGCGCAACCTGTACATTCTTCAGCAGAAGTGGTGGTACTGGGTACCGCCTGGAGTGATGATTTTCCTTTCGATTTTGTTCTTTAATATGCTTGGCGATGGTCTGCGTGATGCCATCGATCCGAAGATGCAGAAATAAGGAGGTGGCTGACTGATGACTGAAGTAAACAAGAATGAGCCGCTTCTGCAGGTGAAGCATCTGAAGACTTACTTCCATTCCAATGGAACGACAGTCAAAGCGGTAAATGATGTATCGTTTGAGGTGTATCAGGGAGAGACGCTTGGCATCGTCGGTGAGTCGGGATGCGGCAAATCGATGACATGTATGTCTCTCGCCCGTCTGGTAGAGTGCCCTCCGGGAAAGTACGAGGGCGGTGAAATCCTGCTGGATGGCAAGGATATGCTCAAGATTTCGGATGAGGAGCTGCGCCATATGCGTGGCAATAAGATCTCCTATATCTTCCAGGAGCCGATGACTTCGCTGAACCCTGTCTTCAAGATTGGATATCAGATTTCTGAGGTGCTCCGTCTGCACCGCGGCATGGATAAGAAGCAGGCATGGCAGGCTTCCATTGAAGCGCTGGATAAGGTGAGAATTCCAAATCCGGAGCGTATTGTCAATGAGTATCCATTTGAGCTTTCCGGCGGTATGCGCCAGCGTGTCATGATTGCCATGGCTCTGGCCTGCACGCCGCAGCTGCTCGTTGCGGATGAGCCGACGACGGCTCTGGACGTTACGATTCAGGCCCAGGTTCTGGATCTGATGAACCAGCTGAAGAAGGAGCTTCATACTTCGATTATCTTTATTACGCATGATCTGAGTGTTATTGCAGAAATGGCAGACCGGGTCATGGTTATGTATGCCGGCAAGGTAGTTGAGATTGCGGATGTCAATACGATCTTTGAACGTCCGCTGCATCCGTATACGCAGGGCCTGATTGGCTCCCGTCCTGATCTGCATACCAATTCCAAGCGTCTGACGGTGATTCCGGGCAATGTACCGGATCTTTCCGAACTGCCGGAGGGCTGCTCCTTCGGACCGCGCTGTGCATTCTGTGAGCATAAGTGCCAGCAGGCTATGCCTGAGCTGGTTGAGGTTGAGCCGAAGCACTGGGTGCGCTGCTATTTCCCGGGAGGTAAGAAATGACTGAAGAAAACAAGACTTTGATTGAAGTCCGCCATTTGAAGAAATACTTCCCGATCAAAGGCGGCGTGTTCTCACGCCAGGTAGGTTCTGTCAAGGCTGTGGATGACGTATCCTTTACGATTCCGGAAGGAAAGGTCATGGGTCTTGTCGGTGAATCCGGCTGCGGCAAGAGTACAACAGGCAGAACGATGCTGAATCTGATCAAGCCAACTTCTGGCGAACTGCTTTACCGCGGTGTGGATATTTACAAGCTCAAGCCGGCTGAAATGCGCAAATACAGAACCAAGATGCAGATTGTATTCCAGGATCCGTATTCTTCGCTGAATCCGCGTCTGCCGGTCTATGACATCATTGGTGAGGCTATGCTGGAACATCATATTGTTGCCAACAAGCAGGAAATGATGTCCAAGGTATTTGAGCTGATGGATAAGTGCGGTCTGTTCCCGGAACAGGCAGGACGTTATCCGCATCAGTTCTCCGGCGGCCAGAGACAGCGTATCTGCATTGCCAGAGCACTGGCGGTCAATCCTGAGTTTGTTATCTGTGATGAGGCTGTATCCGCACTGGATGTTTCCATTCAGTCACAGATCATCAACCTGCTGAAGGATCTGCAGGATGAGTACAATCTGACATACCTGTTCATCTCGCATGACCTTTCCGTCGTGAAGTTTATTTCCGATGAGGTTGGTGTCATGTATCTGGGTGAGCTGGTTGAGATTGGTTCCAAGGAACAGATCTTTGATCACTTCTGTCATCCGTATACGCAGGCGCTGCTGTCTGCTGCACCGTCGTTTGATCCGCGCAAGCGCAATAACGACAAACGCATTATTCTGCAGGGTGATCTGCCTTCTCCGGCAAATCCTCCGAGTGGATGCCGCTTCCATACACGCTGTCCGTATGCAACGGAGCGGTGTGCCAAGGAAGTGCCGAAGATTTATGAGGTGGAGCCGGGTCATGAGGTCCGCTGCCACTTTGCCATGGATTACGCCAAGAAAGGTTTCTGATTCATGTTCTTTGTACACCGCAAACAGGTTGATGAGGATGTAGAGAAGATCCGCCAGTATACACTGGCTGAGGCCAATCCTGAGAAGCTTGCCCAGGAAATACAGGCTGAAGAGAAGGCAAAGGAGGAAGACCGCCGCCAGCATGATGAGGCTGTCAAGGATTTTACGGCAAAGGATGTTGTGGCAATGTCAATTGCCGTGTTCCAGATCCTGCTGCCGGTCTTTCTGATCATGTTTGCCGTTGCGGCACTGGTTGTCTTGTACTTTGTATATATGGGAAGCCATTGAGGAGACGAAAGTCTCCTTTTTTGTATGTGCGTGACTTATAATCAAAAGAAAAACGGAGGAGCTGATATGAAATATGGGGCAGTCATCGTTGCGGCAGGAAAAGGCAGCCGCATGCACCTGGGGTTTAACAAAGTATTTGCGGATCTCAAAGATGGATGTTCCATCCTTGAACATTCCGTGCAGATTTTCCTTTCGGATCCGGATTGCGAACAGATTGTCGTCGTCACGGATCCCGGTCAGTACTGCAAACAGCTGAAACTGCCGGAATGCGGCCGCATCACGCTTGCCTGCGGCGGCAGTACACGGCAGGAAAGTGTATGCAATGGCCTTGAGGCAATGCTTTGCGATATTGTCATGATTCATGACGGGGCAAGGCCGTTCCTTTCTTCTTCCTCTCTTTCCACATTAAAACAGGCAATGGAAACAGAGCAGGCAGCCTGTTTGATGGTGCCTTGCAAGGACACCATCAAGGTTGTCAAAGATGGCTATATTCAGGAAACCCTGCCAAGGGAAACGCTGATGGCAGCCCAGACACCGCAGGTATTCCATACAAAAGACATTCTTGCCTGTATGCATAAAGCCATTGCGGAAGGCTATACGGGCACGGATGACTGCTCGCTGGTGGAAAAATACAGCAGTATCCGCATTAAGGCTGTGATGGGCGATTATGCCAATCTCAAGATCACAACCCCGGAAGATCTGAAATAATTTCATCTGCAGGCTGAAATGCCTGCTTTTTTGTTCGGGGAATTGACATGTTTCAGGGGCATATACAGGTGGAGGTATGTCTTATGAAATGTCCAAGATGTGGAAATGAGGATCCAGCCTGGTTTTATCATGGTCACAAGGGTTGGTACTGCCGGAAGTGTATTGGCTTTGGCAGGATGGCAATGGAAGAGGAACAGGCAGAGAGTATGATCCATGAAAGCCATATAGGCGCGCAGGAATATGTATTGAAGCATGCTTTGACGCCATGGCAGCAGAAGCTGTCAGAGCAGTGCCGCCGGCAGATTTTGCATCATGATGTACTGCTTGACTGTGTGTGCGGGGCAGGCAAGACAGAGCTGGTTGTTGGTGCAATCTCCGATGCTTTGGCGCTGGGAAAAAGAGTGTGCTTTGCCATTGCCCGAAGACAGGTTGTACTGGAAGTGGCAGATAGACTGTCACAGTACTTTGTACAGGCAAAGGTTGCGGCTGTGTGCGGAGGACATACAGATGATCTGGATGGCGATCTGATTGTGTGTACAACCCACCAGCTGTTCCGCTATCCACGTGTTTTTGATCTTTTGATTCTGGATGAGCCGGATGCCTTTCCCTACCGTGGGGATCCGGTGCTGCACAGCATTGCAGCCAACAGCTGCAGGGGCCATGTGATCTATCTCAGTGCCACCCCGGATGCAGAGCTGAAAAAGCGTGTCAAAGAAGGATCTCTGGTACACCTGCAGCTGTATACCCGTCCCCATGGCAAACCCATTCCAGTGCCGAAGATTGTTGTGGCACCGCTGTTTGTGTCTGTTTTGATCCTGCTGCACTGGCTGAAGGATCATGCAAGTCATGGCCGCATGGTTTTTGTGCCGACCATTTCCATGGCCGGATGGCTTGGCCGTCTGCTTTCCCTTAGAGAGCAATGCTTTGTTCTGACAAGCAAAACTGAAAACCGGGATGCGGTGATTGAGAAGTTTCGAAATCAGAAAGCTGAATTAATCATTGCCACAACCGTCCTGGAGCGTGGGGTAACCTTTCCGGATGTGGATGTGTGTGTCTTTCAGGCAGATCATGGTGTGTTTGATGAAAGCAGCCTGATCCAGATGGCAGGCCGGGCGGGAAGAAATTTCTTCAATCCATATGGGGATATCCTGTTTCTCTGCACACAGAAAAGTGCTGCTGCGATTGCCTGCAGGAAAACACTGGAGAATGCCAATGCAATGTCTGCTTTGTCATAAGGAAATCGGCTCTGACAGCCTGTATGATCTGCTTGTTTCAGAGGATGTGCTTTGTTCTTCCTGCCGGAAAAGCTGGCAGCGGATTGATCTGCATTTTCAGATTGAAGGCGTAAAGGCTTATGCGCCATGGCTGTATGAAGAGAACTTTTCCCATGCTTTGATTCAGTATAAGGAGGCAGGAGATGAGGCGCTTTCACCAGTGTTTTTCCAGCTGGATAAAAAGAAACTGAGAAGAAAGTATAAGAACTTTTGTGTATGTGCAATGCCAAGTTCCCAGAGAAAGCGCAGTATGCGCGGCTTTTCACACCTTGCTTTGATGTATGACTGGCTGGGTGATGTCCATGATCCGTTTGGCATGAAGCAGCAGATGGATCAGAAGGCAAAAGGTATGGAAAGAGAACGAATGGCATCCAATCTTTTCCTGCAGGAAAATCTTGATTCCAAGAAGAAAATCCTGCTGGTGGATGATACGGTCACAACCGGGGCAACACTGCGCGGTGCACTTTGTGCCCTTGGGCCTGGCCGCCATGTGGAAATATTGTGTGCATCAGCGAATCACCGGTTTGTGAAAGATCATGGGAAGAGGATGGGAAAATGGCCGGGAACGCCATGATGCGTGGACTTTTGACAGTTGGAATAATATAATGTACTGGCTGTAAAAATGACAGAAAGAGAGGTTTCCATGGCTAATTTTATTTCGAAACTCTTCAATGAGGATGCCAGAAAGCTGAGACAGATTGAAAAGAAGATTCAGCCGGTGCTGGATCTGGAAGAAAAATACAAAAATATGAGTGATGAGGAGCTCAAGGCTGAGACTCCCAAGCTGAAACAGAGACTGGCGGATGGTGCCAGTGAGGATGATATCTTTGCCGAGGCTTTTGCCACAGCACGTGAAGCCTGCCGTCGTGTGATCGGTGAATTCCCGTACAAGGTGCAGCTGATGGGCGCGGCGGTGATGTGCGGCGGTGATATTGCCGAGATGAAGACTGGTGAAGGTAAGACTCTGACTTCTGTCATGGCCGTTTATCTGAATGCTTTAAGCGGCAAGGGCGTGCATGTTGTTACGGTCAATGAATACCTGTCACAGCGTGATGCCGAGTGGATGGGACAGATTCACAAGTGGCTTGGATTGACGGTTGGCTTGAATCTTCGCCAGCTGACCCGTGCCCAGAAGAAGGCTGCCTATGCCTGTGATATTACCTATACAACCAACAGTGAGCTTGGCTTTGACTATCTGCGTGACAACATGGTCACCCGTGTGGAAGACCGTGTCATGCGTGGACTGAACTATGCTTTGATCGATGAGGTCGACTCCATCCTGATCGATGAATCCCGTACACCTCTGATCATTTCCGGCGGCCAGAAACAGACTGCCAACCTGTATCTGCAGGCAGACCGTTTCGTCAAGAAACTCAAGGCAGATGAGGATTATGAAGTGGATCTCAAGACCCGTACCGTACAGCTGACCGAGCAGGGCATTGCCAAGGCTGAGAAGGTATTCCGGGTTGAGAACCTCTACAACCTTCAGCATACTGCTCTGCTGCATCATATCAATACTGCTTTGAAGGCCAACTATGTCATGGCCCGTGATGTGGACTATGTCGTGGATGAGCAGGATGATGAGATTGTGATCGTCGATCCGAATACCGGCCGTCTGATGAAGGGCAGACAGTGGTCTGACGGTCTCCATCAGGCTGTGGAAGCCAAGGAAGGCATCTCCATCAAGCAGGAAACAGCTACGCTGGCTACGATTACCTACCAGAACTTCTTCCGTCTGTATAACCGCCTGTCCGGTATGACCGGTACCGCCAAGACTGAGGAAGAAGAGTTCCTTGAAATCTATAACATGTATGTGTTTGAGATTCCGACTAATAAGCCGGTCATCCGTGTGGATTATCCGGATGCGGTCTTTGGCACCAAGAAGGCAAAGTTTGCTGCATTGGTGGATGAGGTTGCTGAGCGTCATGCCAAAGGACAGCCGGTACTGGTTGGCACGATTGCCGTTGAAACATCAGAACTCATTTCCAAGTATCTGAAGGAACGCCATATTCCCCATGAAGTTCTGAATGCAAAGAACCATGCGCGTGAAGCACAGATCATTGCCAAGGCAGGCCAGAAGGGTGCTGTGACGATTGCGACCAACATGGCTGGACGTGGTACCGATATCAAGCTTGGCGAAGGTGTGCGTGAACTTGGCGGTCTGTGTGTGCTTGGTTCTGAACGCCATGAATCCAGACGTATTGATAACCAGCTGCGTGGACGTGCCGGCCGTCAGGGCGATCCGGGTATGTCCCGTTTCTATGTCTCTGTACAGGATGATCTGATGGTCAGATTCGGATCTGAGCGCATGGAGGGTCTGTTTGCCTCCCTTGGTGATCAGGCCGTGGAGTCCAAGGCAGTATCCAAGGCAATTTCCAGTGCCCAGCGCAGAGTTGAGGGTGTGAACTTTGATGCCCGTAAGCAGCTGCTGCAATATGATGATGTCATGCGGCAGCAGCGTGAGGTGATGTACCAGCAGCGCAACTTCATTCTGGAGAATGAGGATGTGCATGAGGTCATCCAGGACATGTTCAAACGTGTCATTTCCGATATCATCGGTGCCCATCAGGATTCTGACAACAAGGGTGCTGTTGATAAGAAGGCCGTTGTTGAGGCTTTGAATAACATTGGCTTCAAGAATATGGTCAAGGAAGAAGATCTTGGTGAGATGGATCAGGAAGAGATGACCAGTTTTGTGGTAGACAAGGCCTGGACCTATTATGAAAACAAGATTGCCCCGGTGAAGGAGCAGATCAAGCCGGTGGAAAAGGAAGTGTCCTTACGTACGATTGATCGTGCATGGTCCAATCATATTGATACGATGGAGAAGCTGCGCACAGGTATCGGTTTACGTGGATATGCATCGGCCAATCCGCTGCAGGCCTACATTGAAGAGGGCTATACATTGTTCCAGGATATGATGCAGACGATTGCCCAGGAAATTGTGGCTTTCTGCATGAATGTAAGAGTCATTGACAACCGTAATAAGAGCGAAGAGGAGAAGAAAGCCTGATGGAATTATTTGAGATGAAGCAGGGCATTGCCCAAAGCCGAGCAAAAATGGAGCAGCTCGGCTCCTCTCTTTGACCTCGCGTCTAAGCAGGAGAAAATCAAAGAGAATAATCAGCTGATGGAGGCACCGGATTTCTGGAATGACCAGAAGAAGGCACAGAAGCTGATTCGTGAAACAAACAATATGAAATCACTGGTAGATACGCATACCGCGATCTCCAATGAACTTGCCGATCTGGCCGAAGGTGTGGATGAGCTTTCCTCTTCCTTTGACCCGGATATGAACGACCTCATTCAGGAAGAATACCAGGATGTCATGAAGAAGTTTTCTGACTTTGAAATCCAGGTGCTGCTTTCCGGACCTTATGATGATCACAATGTCATTCTGGAAATTCATCCAGGTGCCGGCGGCACAGAGGCGATGGATTGGGCCGGCATGCTGTACCGCATGTATACCCGCTATGCTGAAAAGAAGGGTTATAAGCTGACTCTGCTGGACTATGAAGAAGGCGAAGAAGCTGGTGTGAAGTCCGTCACTTTGAAGATTGAAGGACATATGGCTTATGGTTATCTTAAGGGAGAAGCCGGCGTGCACAGATTGGTGCGTATTTCCCCGTTTGATGCCAATGCCAGAAGACATACGAGCTTTGCCAGTGTGGATATCATGCCGGAATTTGAGGATGATCTGGAAATTGAGATTGATCCCAATGATCTGGAAGTCATCACCATGCGTTCTTCCGGTGCCGGCGGCCAGCACATCAACAAGACAGACTCGGCTGTGCGTATGACCCATAAGCCAACCGGTATCACGGTGTTCTGTCAGACCCAGAGATCTCAGCTGCAGAACCGTGAAGCCTGCCTGAATATGCTGAAATCCAAGCTGCTGCAGCTGCGTATCAAGGAAAATGCAGAGCGTGCTGCGGCAGTGCGCGGTGAAGTCAAAGCCAATGAGTGGGGTTCTCAGATCCGCTCCTATGTCTTTGCACCATATACAATGGTCAAGGATCTGCGCACAGGCTATGAAACCGGCAATATCCAGAGTGTCATGGATGGCGATCTGGACGGTTTCATTGACAGCTATCTGCGCTCTCAGATCACCAGTGACTGATATGAGCAAAGAGCTTACGTATACCATTACAGATAAAGAAAACGGTCTTGCAGTCAAGACCGTTTTATCTAAATCTCTTCATCTTTCCAGAAGAGAAATTTCCCGCCTCAAGTTTACCAATGGCCTGTTTCTCAACGATGCCTCCTGCCGGGTGACACAGCCTGTGAAAACAGGAGATATCGTGCATCTGATCTTTGCAGAGAAAGATACGGCTCATGCCGAAAGAATCCTTGGCAGACCAGATATTCTGTATGAAGATGAGGATCTTGTCATCGTAAACAAGCCTGCCGGCATGCCGGCCCATCCTTCTCATGAACATCTGGATGATGATATGGGAACGCTATTGCAGAGCTGGTACCATGGCAGGTTTACAATCCGTGCCATCGGCCGGCTGGACAAGGATGTGTCAGGTGTTATGGTCTATGCCCGCAGCCAGCCCGCAGCTGCCCGTCTATCCAGACAAAGAGAGCAGGATATTCTGCATAAGGAATATCTGGCCATCATTCAGGGACACCTGGAAAAGAAGCAGGGCATGCTGGAATACCGGCTGAAGAAGGTGGAAGGCCGCAAGGACAGAGTGATCTCTGCAGATGGCCAGCTTTGTCAGACATGTTATGAAGTGGTTCAGGAAACAGAAGATTTCAGTCTTGTGAAAGTGCATCTTTTAACCGGCAGAACCCATCAGATCCGGGCTGGCTTTGCCTGGATTGATCATCCATTGGTAGGAGACAGACTGTATGGGGGAGCACAGCTGCTTTCTTTTCCGGCACTGCATTGTGCCAGCATTGATTTACAGCAGCCTTTTACGCACAAAGAGATTCATGTGGAAGCACCATTGCGCTCTGACATGGAAGCTTTGTTAAACAAAAAAGAACGCTGATCAGCGTTCTCAGTTGTTTGGTGTAAACCAGAAATAAGCAGATTTGCCATCAAGATCAACTCCGTTCTGGAAGCTGATCTTTTTGTTTGTCAGAAGTTCCGTGCCATCACTGACACCGAAGCCTGCATCCAGATGGATCGGAGCATCAGATATGTTAATGGCAAAGGTGAGCTGTCCTTCATCAGAATGTCTTGCAAAGATGAGCTGTTCATTCTTGACAAGAATCTGCTTGTAATCGCCATCACAGAAGACACGGTGTGACAGGCGCATCTTTGACATGGCAGCGATGGTATCTGTTAATGCATTCCACTCCGGCTTGTCAAAGGATGGCCGCAGCGGATCATCACTGTAATTTGTCTTCTTTCCCTGGGCACCCCACTCTGAGCCATAGTAGATACATGGCATACCCGGCATGGCATAGACTAGGGCATAGGCAAGCGGCAGATCACGGGGATCCTGCAGTACAGAGGCAATGCGGTCCACATCGTGGTTGTCCACAAAGGACAGCAGATGCCTGCCTCTGTACAGTGTCCAGGGATCATTGCCGAACTGGCGGTTGTAGGAGTAGGCAATTTCGAACAAGTTGTGGCTGTTCAAAGAAGAATATATGCCTTTGCGGCATTCATAGTTGGTCACGGAATCCAGATGGCAGTCATTAAGCAGGACGTTGTAGTCGCCGCCGATCATTTCACCCAGTAACATGAAGTCTTTGCCATAGTGCTGCACATGTTCATGAAGCTGGTTGAGAAAGCCGCGGTCAACCATGTAGGCAACGTCCAGTCTTAAGCCGTCAATGCCGAATTCCTTTTCCCACAGATCGACACTGTCCAGCAGATATTGACATACTTCCGGGTTCTGCAGGTTGAGCTTGACGAGTTCATCATGGCCTTCCCAGTTCTGATAGGTGAAGCCATCTTTTGCCCAGGTGTCGTTATAGTTGATGCAGAACCAGTTGGAATATGGACTTTCCCACTTCTTTTCCTGCACATCTTTGAAAGCCCAGAAACCTCTGCCAACATGGTTGAACACGCCATCCAGCACAACCTTGATGCCGGCCTGGTGCAGGGTATCACATACCTGTTTGAAGTCTTCATTGGTGCCAAGACGCACATCAATCTTACGATAGTCACGGGTATCATAGCCGTGTCTGTCAGAATCAAAAACCGGCGCAAACCAGACGGCCGTAACACCCAGCTTCTGCAGATGGGGGACAAAGTCGAGTACATGCAGGATGCGGTGGGAAACAATACCATCATTTTCATGAGGACAATTGCAGAGTCCAAGAGGGTAGATCTGATAGAAAATCTGATTGAAATCCATATTCATCCGACCTTTCCATAAATAAAGTTATGAATCATTTCGCTGGTGAGGGAGGCATCTCCGCCGGTGTCAATCTCATCATCCGGCTTTGCCCATCTCGCTACCCGCAGCTCATTTGTGTCCATGGTGATGGCATCACTGCCAATGACATGGGCATAAAAGCCAAACAGCAATGTGGAAGTGAAACCCCATGGCTGTGATTTGTAGTAGGTAAGTGAGCCGACATCCAGGCCGGTTTCTTCCTTGACTTCCCGGATGGCAGTCTGTTCAATGCTTTCTCCGATCTCGTTGTAGCCGGCTACCAGTGCATATTTCTGATAGCGGCCGTGGGCATACTTGGTCACCAGCAGCTCGCCTTTGTCATTGATGACAGCGACAATAACCGCCGGCATGATGCGGGGATAGACAAGATTGCCGCAGCTGGGGCAGCGCATGGCACGCTCTTTGGTATCCTTGACCATCAGGTGGCCGCATCTGCCGCATCTTTTATTGATCTGCATCCAGGAATAGATCTGCCATCCGGTGATGGCCGCAAAGGAAAGCCATTTTGGTTCCATGGTGCGCAGGTTATAGGTGTTGATGGAAGATACTGCCAGATCATGCAGGTCAGCCAGAAAAAAGGCCGTATCATCAATCCGGAACAGATAGTCCAGATGCCGCTGATCCGGCAGATCCTTTACCTGGAAGAAAAGATTGTCATGGTTGAGATGGACATTATTGCCATCAAAGGAAAAGACATAGTCTTCTGCCCGGGAATCTTGGGGCTTGTATTCATTATGCATGACGTGCGGAGCGATATCCTGTATCATTCATGCCTCCATCTCTTATATACTGCCAACATATATATAATAGACGATCAAAAATTTCAAAACAAGACTGGTAATAGGAGGGGTGAAAGCTATTATATAAGTACCAAGAGAAATCAAAGCAGGATTCCCAATCGAAACGGAGGTAATGCTTATGAAGAAGGTGCTCCTCGAATATTAGTCCGAGTATTTCGAAACAGTGCAGAAAGGTTTCGGAATACGGGTATCATGGACCGGATAAGCCGGATGAAAGAAAGTGAAAGTCTGCATGAGGACAGACCGATGGACAGGTTCGTCTGACAATTGATGCATTTGTTAGAGTGGCACGCAATGTGTCATGAGTGACTGAGATTAGCAAACAATCAGTGTGACAGCAGGCAGATCAAGGCTGAGATCGAAAGCGGCTGCACAGATGAAAATCAGAAGAATATTCTTCTGCGGATACAGAAAACCGTCTTCTACATCATTCCAGATTAACAAAGACCTGCATTGTGTGATGCGGGTCTTTTCAAATGTTTCTGATGATTGATATTTGTTCTAAGGACTGGAATTAATCCGAAGAATATTATTATTTCTTTTCAATATGATCTGCTGCACTATCTATAAAAAACTTAATATTATATTTTTTTGAAGCGGCAGGATATTTCTCTGTGAGCTGGCGAAGAACTTGAATCATTTCTTTGCTTTGCGTTTTTTGGACAATTTCATCAAAGACTTCACTGAGCCAGATAAACTGTTCTTCTGTACATTCGTTTTTTAAAAAGTTAATAGTTGCAGGAACATCAGAGGTCATCAACGATACAATATTTCCAATAACGGGATCGGTATCATAGTCGATATCCCCTTCAATTTTTTTTCTTTGTTCAAGAAACTGCGAATATTCATTTGCAAGTTTTGACATCGTAATGATCTCCTTTTCTTTAATACTTTTGACTGGTCGGAGTTAGGAAAGATCGTAGATATTTTGCCATATGTTTGTTAAATACCGATAAGCATTCTTTTATTTGCACAATAAATAATTCATTACTTCAGAAGCATGTCTGTTTCCATTAATACTTGTCATATATTTATCAGCGCGCAGCGTGTTTATTGTTTTGTTGATAAGAAGATGGCATTGGCAATACTGAGAAGGTATGGCACAAAAAGGCTGTGTACAAAGATAGCAGAGAACAGGCCGACTGCTATGATGATGCCATGGTAATACAGAATAGCTTTCTGCTTTTTCTCAATGGTCTGCTGCATCTGTTTCTGGTATTGAAAGATTTCAGGAAGAACAGCAGGATCATTGCCTGGGATAATAAGATCGCTGCTTTCATCCTGCATGCCATGCATGCGGATCAACAGATCTGCATTATGTCTGGCAAGAGGAATACTGTATACATAAGCACATGCTTTCCCATGCTCTTTTTCTTCTGTCATGGCCTGTTCTTTCTGAATCCAGCTGTACTGGCAGTGTACTTCATCCACACCTGTTTCTTTCTGCAGGTACTTTGCAAAGTCATGACTGCCATGGACAAAGAGAACAACGTGCATGCCCTGTGACTGCAGGGATGAAATGGCTTCTTTTGCATGGGGCAGGATCTGTTTTCTGGCGGCGATGATGCTGATGATATGGCTGCCATCCTGCAGCAGGCGTACATCTTTGCCGTCTATGATCAATGTGTCAATCTGTGTATTCCAGACACTGGTATCAATATGTGCTTTTTTGACTGCGGCAGGTGTATCGAGACGAATGGTTTTTTCACTGCCTTCTTTTTTGATTCTGCAGAAAGCACCGGCACTGGCAGCTGTCAGTTTCTGGGTGCGCAGATAGGCCTGCAGTGCCTTTGCAAAGCTGTCATGGCAATGAGAAATGGCATCCCCGGCATCCATTTCCATAATATTCTGATCAATATCCCTGCCTGGGATGAAGTCTGTGATTGTCAATTGATGAGACGTGATAATATCATCCTGTTCCAGAAAGATGGTCTGGATGTTTGCATTCTGCAGGCTGCGCGCTGACTTGAAAAAGAGATTGTTTTCTGCAGCAGTCAGACTTGTGGAAAGATATGTCTTCCGGACTGCTTTGGAAAGTGCACAGGGACAGATGCCGGCTGCTATTGCCAGGGATGCGGTCAGTGCGATTGCCAGCTGCTTTGTGACCAGCAGTGAAACAAGGAAGATAATCAACAGCATTCCTGTACTTATGTAAATGATCTTTTTCTGCAGGGAATGGCTTGTTTCAGGGATGGTTTCACCATTGTCTCTGGTCTTTTGCCAGAGTTTTGCAATGGCAGTGTCACGGCCGGTTTTTTCTACCTTGCATGTGCAATAGCCATGGCTGACAGTATCACCGGCATACAATTTATCACCAGTGTGTTTCTCCGAGGTTTCCTGCATATGTACAATCCGGATGGTGCCTTCTGTAATTGTACTGTCAGCAGGAATGACATCGTGATTCCGCAGAATGATGATCTCACCCTCTTTGAGATTGTCGGGATGGATGGTGATTTCATGGCCGTCTTTGTACAGATGGATTTTTTGATGCAGGGGTTCCGGCTTGAAGGCTTCCTGTTCTTTTTCTTCTGCATCAAGGAATACATGCATCGTGGAAAGACGGATGCCAAGGACAGCTGTCCATGCGGTGGATAGGGAGCTCACAGGCTGTTTGATGATGAAAAGAATGAGCATCACAGGAAGAAAGGCCAGCAGAAGGATGGCAGTTGCAGATGCGTCATCCCATTGTTTTTGCCTGAGATGTTTTAGACAGTTGATAACCTGTTCTTTCTGCAGACAGAGCAGTACAGCCAGGATGACCATCACAAAAAGAGTGCTGTGGGGAAGGAAGTGTGCCAGTGGTGCTGCTAAAGCAATACTGAGTGACAGCATTGTTTTCAAATCGGTTTTCTTTTCTGTTTTGAGAGTGTCTGGTATTTCTTCATGCAGCAGGCAGGCATCATAGCCGCATGCCTGGATGGCTTTGATAATGCCATCAGGATCAATAACGGCATCGTCAAAAGTGACATCCATGGTACGGATGGCAGTGGATACTGTTACCTTCTGGATGCCTGTTACTTTGTTGAGATGTGTTTGTATCGTATCGGCACTGGCGGATACGGACAGTGCATTAACTGCGAATGTTATTGTACAGGATGACACGTGTGTTCTCCTTTGCGTTCCTTATCATATGCTGTTTTGGATGGCGTGACAATGGCTGTGTGATGTTCCTTCTGCTTTGTTTTGCATATAATGGAAGGCGTTAGAGGTTGAAATGAAAATGGAAATACAAGAAAGAATTGCGTCCCTGCGTGCTTTGATGCAGGCAAGAAACATTGATGTGTATTATGTGCCAAATGAAGATGATCACTTGTCTCAGGAATATACGGCAGATCATTTCAAGTGCAAGTCATGGCTGACCGGCTTTACCGGTGATGCCGGCTGTGCCATTGTGACAAAAGATTTTGCCGGACTCTGGACCGATGGCCGATACTTTACCCAGGCCGAGATGGAGCTGGCTGGCACGGGTGTGACATTGATGCGGCTGCGCCAGGAAGGCGTGCCCAATCCGCTGGACTTTCTGATGCAGAATACACCGGAAAATGGCATTCTTGGCTTTGACGGCCATGTGGTTTCGGCGCAGGCTGCCCTTGCCTTAAGCAGAGCACTGGCACCCCGGCATGCCTCCTTGCATATGAGTGAAGATCTGGTTGGCATGATCTGGAAAGACCGTCCTGCCATGCCGGAAAAGCCGTTATTTATCATGGATGAAAAATATACTGGTGAAAGTGCCGGTGTACGTCTTGAAAGAGTCAGAAAGGCAATGGCTGACAATGGGGCTGATGTGCTAGTTCTGACGGCATTGGAAGATCCCTGCTGGGTATTGAACGTGCGCGGGGATGATATTCCGTGTACACCGGTGCCATATGCTTTTGTCCTGATTGAAAAGGATAAGGCTTCTTACTATGTGGCTGAAAAGGCAGTCAGTGTTGAAGTCTCTGCATATCTTGCCGGCTGGGGTGTCACTGTTAAGCCATACGGAAATCTGCAGTCTGATCTTTCATCCTTGTCCAATCAGGTTGTCTGGGCAGATCTTTCCACATTGAATGCGGAATTGTATGATGCCCTGAGTGCCGGCCATAACCGCATCCTTAATCAGCATTCTCCTATCGAATTATTCAGGGCAATGAAGAATGAGGTGGAAATTGCCAATATCCATCATGCTCATCTGAAAGATGGCATTGCCATGGTGAAGTTTGTCAAATGGGTGAAGGACAATGCCGCTTCCGGTATGCTGAGTGAGCTGTCTGCCCAGGATCATCTGTATACTTTGCGTGCTGAACAGCCGGACTATCTGAAGCCAAGCTTTCCGACGATCTCTGCCTATCAGGCAAATGGTGCCATAATGCATTATGTAGCCACAGAAAAACAGTATGCGGTATGTAAGCCACAAGGTTTTTTGCTGGTAGACAGCGGCGGTACATATCGTGATGGATCAACGGATATTACCCGTACGATTTCATTGGGTAAACTGAGTGATGAGGAAAAGAAGCTGTATACGCTGGTACTGAAGGGGCATCTGGCTTTGGCACGTGCCCGCTTCCTGTATGGCACCTGCGGCAACAACCTGGATATTCTTGCCAGAGGACCTCTGTGGGATGAGGATATTGACTATCAGTGCGGCACTGGCCATGGGGTTGGCCATGTGCTTGGTGTGCATGAAGGACCCCAGGCCGTGCGCTGGGGTGTGCCAAGTGCTGCCCGTCCTTCGGCTGTTCTGGAAGATGGCATGGTGGTGACGGATGAGCCAGGTGTCTATCTGCCGCACAAGGTTGGCATCCGGATTGAAAATGAGCTGCTGGTGCGCAAAGGCACACACAACTTCTATGGTCAGTGGCTGTACTTTGAGGATCTGACTTTATGTCCGTATGACCGTGAGGCTATAGATGTCAGTCTGCTGGATCGTAAGGAAACTGAGCAAATCAATGTGTATCATAAGCATGTGTATGATACGCTTTCTCCATATTTGAATGAGGAGGAAAAACAATGGCTTCAGAAACAGACAAGAGAACTGTGAAGCTGGTCTCCTGGAATGTGAATGGCCTGCGTTCCTGCATGAAGAAGGGCTTTTCTGACTTCTTTGCCCAGGCAGATGCAGATCTGTTTGCAATTCAGGAAACCAAGATGCAGCCGGAACAGGTCGATGATTCGATGTCATTTGACGGTTATTTCCGCTATATGAACAGTGCTGAGCGCAAAGGCTATTCCGGTACGATGGTGTATGCAAAGAAGGAACCGCTGCAGGTGATTTATGATATCGATGGCGATACGACGAAAGAAGGACGTGTGATTACACTGGAATATCCGGATTTCTGGTTTGTATGTGCCTATGTTCCCAATTCCAAGGAACAGCTTGCCCGGCTGGATTACCGCATGGAATGGGAAGGATATCTGAAAGCGCATCTTTTAAAGCTCGATCAAACAAAACCGGTGATTTATACCGGTGATCTCAATGTGGCCCATGAAGAGATTGATATCAAGAATCCGGCTTCCAATCATCATAATGCCGGTTTCTCGGATGAAGAGCGTGCCAAGATGAGCGAGCTGCTGGAGGCTGGGTTTACGGATACGTTCCGGCATCTGTATCCGGATACGGTGAAGTATTCCTGGTGGAGCTATCGGTTCAAGGCAAGAGAGAGGAATGCCGGCTGGCGGATTGACTATTTCCTTGTGTCCAACCGGATTGCCTCAAATGTCAGAGATTCTGTGATCTATGATACTGTCACGGGCTCTGACCACTGCCCGATCGGCCTGCAAATTGAGTTTTAGAAACATCTTGCATATAATATACGGGTATTTTCTGGAGGAAAAGTTATGGACGTAAAGTCAGTCATAGAGGGTTACCGCGATGAACTGGTGAGCCGTCTGGGGAGTCTTGTGGCAGTGAATTCTGCCATGGGTACACCGGAAGATGGGGCACCGTTTGGGCCGGGTCCAAAGAAAGCACTGGAAACAGCTCTTGCTTTTATGCAGGAAGATGGCTTTAAAACAGTCAACCTGGATAATTACATTGGATATGCGGAAATGGGCGAGGGTGAGAAGCTGATTGGCATTGTCGGCCACCTGGATGTTGTTCCGGCTGCGAAAAGTGATGGCTGGGATACAGAGCCGTTTGTAATGACAGAGAAAGATGGCACACTGTATGGCCGCGGTGTTTCTGATGACAAGGGTGCGGTTGTGGCCAGCATGATTGCCATGAAGGCTGTGCGTGATCTTGGCATTCCTATGAACAAGCGTGTCCGCCTGATCATGGGTACCAATGAAGAGTCTGGATCCAAGGGTCTTGCCTACTATGTCAAGAAGGAAGGCAGTGTGGATTATGGCTTTACACCGGATGGTGAATTTCCGCTTGTCTATGGTGAAAAGGGCATGGTTGGTGCCGTGTACCGTTCTAAGAAGACAGATATTCTGGATATCAAGGGCGGTACAGTTTCCAATATTGTATGCAAGAACTGCATGATTCTTCTGAAGAAGTGCACCTTCTCCAAGAAGGCACTGGAAGATTATTTCAACAATAATTCGATTGCCTATGAGATGAATGAAGAGGGCGACAATGTCCGCATCAGTGTGACTGGTGTGGCTGCCCATGCCAGCACACCGGAGCTTGGCCGCAATGCCATCTCCTATCTGATGTGCGGGCTGCGTGCAGCCGGATGCCAGGATCCGTTTGTGGAATTCTATTGTGACCACTTCGGACTGGAGACAGATGGTACTTCAGCCGGTGCTGCCTGCCAGGATGAATATGGTGCTTTGACACTGAACAATGGTGTCATTGGCATGAAGGATGGTGTGATTGAAGGAACGATTGATATCCGTTTCCCGGTTACTTTCAATGCCAAGCAGGTTGTCAAGCAGTGGAGTGAGCATCTGGAAGATGAAAATGGTGTGATTGAGATCAAGCATACCGTGGAGCCGCTGTTCTTCCCGGTGGATTCACCGCTGGTGACAACTCTGCTGGATGCGTATCGTGAAGTCACAGGTGATACCGAGAGCCAGCCGCTGGTCATTGGCGGCGGCACATATGCCAAGGGTATTGATAATACGATTGCCTTTGGCTGTGCATTCCCGCATGAGGATTACCGCATTCACAATACCAATGAATGGGTGCGCATTGATGAATTGCTGAAACAGGCAGAGATTTATGCCACAGCTATCATCAAGCTGTTAGCTCTGTAAGATATACCGTTAATCGAAGACCGCATCATTGTGGTCTTCTTTTTTTGTGGCTTTTCTTTCTGCGTTTCCTTTTGTATGATGAAGGGAAAGGAAGAGCATATGAAAAAAGCTGCAATTTTATACGATTTTGATAAAACACTGTCTCCGCGGGACATGGAGGAATATTCTCTGATTCCGCGGCTTGGCTATGATCATCCCCGGGATTTTTGGGCGGAAGTAACCCGTCTTGCCATCAACAACCGCATGGATGCGATTTCTGCTTATCTGTATCTTTTGAAACGCAAATATGAGGAAGAAGGCATGCCGCTGCGGAAGGAAAATTTCCTTTCTCTTGGCAAAGATGTGGTCTTGTTTCCGGGGGTTGAGACCTGGTTTGAACGGATCAATGATTATGGAAAGCAGGCTGGCTTTCAGATTGAGCATTACATCATCAGCTCAGGCATGAGTGAGATCATTGAGGCACTGCCGATTGCGGATCGGTTTACGCGTATTTATGCCTGCCGGTATTACTATGATGAACATGGGGATGCCAAGTGGCCGGCAAGAATTGTGAACTATACGACCAAGACACAGTATATTTTCCGTATTAACAAGCAGGTGCTGGATGAAAGCAATGATGCGGATCTGAATGATTATCTGGATCCCCGGGTCAGACCGGTGCCGTTTGAAAGAATGGTATATGTGGCAGACGGTTTTACGGATGTGCCATGTATGCGGCTGGTGAAGCTGTATGGCGGCAAGTCGATTGCCGTGTATGACAAGAGTAAGAGCGTTGCTGATAAGCTGATTCATGATGGCCGGGTGAATTTCATGGCCCATGCGGATTACCGTGAGGGTGGTGATATGGAGCGGCTGATGAAGATGATTATTGATCACATGAAGGCCGATGATGTGCTGAAGGAAAGAGAGGAAATCCATGCCTCAGAATGATAATGCCAGGCGTTTTCTGGATGCCTATGCCACGATCGAGCATGAATTGAGTACGCTTGCCAAAGAGACGAAATATATTCCGTTTTCACAGCTGTTATCGATGTGTGCAAAGCACAGCTGGGTTGTTTCTCATCATCAGGAGGAGCTGCGGGAGTTCAATGAGCTGCGCAATGCCATTGTGCATCTGCGTGACAGCCGCAATGAGATCATTGCCCAGCCAACCGATCAGGCGGTACAGGATATTGAGCGGCTGGCAAAGCTGTTAACGGGTGATGATTCCCTGCTGCAATATGCCAGCAAACCTGTGAAAACCGTTTCTTTGCAGGATACCATTCCGGCTGCCTATACACTGATGAAGCAGCTTGGTTCTTCCAAGGTGCCGGTCTATGAAAATGGTGTCTACAGAGGACTTCTGCAGATGGAGGAGATCTGTGCCTGGGCAATGGATGGCAGGGATGCTTCGCTGCAGGTGAAGGATGTTCTTTCGATCAGCCGTAAGGAACGGGTTGTGTTTTTAAACCGTGGGGCAAAGGTGATGGATGCCATGGCTTCCTTTGAGAAGGCTTTGCGTCTTGGTGCTGCGGCGATGGCGATCATCGTTACGGAAAATGGGGAAAGGGATCAGCAGCCGCTTGGCATTGTGACGGTGCAGGATCTGCCGAAAATGCTCAGGGAGCTTGTGTAAGCGCTATAATAGAGTCATGAAAAGAAAAGGTTATGCAGGCACATATACAAGTGCCGGTGCACAGGGAATTTATTCCTTTGTGCTGAATGACGGAATTCTGCAGGATGCAGAATTGTTTGCGAAGATTGAGAATCCGAAATATGTAACAAGATGGGCAGATGGCATTGCCAGTGTGGGAGATTTCCCCAATGGTTCCGGTGTGGCTCTGTTTGATGAAGCAGGCCGCCAGCTGGATGCGATCAGCTATGAAGACAGGACATCATGCTTTATTACGTGTGATGGCGACCGTCTGTATACGGCAAATTACCATGCCGGTACATTCTCTGTATTACAGATCATCAACAACCGCCTGAAACTGGTTGATACTGTATTGATCCGCGATGGAGCAGGCTGCCACCAGGTGCTTGTTCATGGCGATACGATTCTTGTCCCATGTCTGTTTCTGGACAGGGTCATGATGTATGACAAAGTAACCCTGGATCCAAAGGGATCTATCCGTTTTGATCAGGGCACCGGGCCCAGACATGGTGTGTTTACCAAAGATGGTAAATATCTCTATCTTGTTTCAGAACTTTCCAATGAGCTGTTTGTGATTGACTGTGACAGCTGGAAAGTGCAATACCGTATTCCGGTATTGGCAAATGGTGAAATGCATGTACGGGATACGGCTGCCATCCGCATGTCGGATGATGAAAAGTATCTGTATGTGTCAACCCGCACCAAGGATGTCATTTCTGTGATTGCTTTGAAGGATCATGTGCCGGTATTGAAGCAGGTTGTTTCCTGCGGCGGTAAGCATCCCCGTGATATCAATCTGTGCGATGGATATCTGATTTCTGCCAACCGGTATTCCAATGAGCTGGTATGCTTCAGAATTCAGGAAGATGGCACATTGGGTGTTGAAACAAGCCGTCTGCAGGTGCCTGAGGCAGTGTCCCTGGTTTTCTGAAAAACTTCGCAAGGACAGAATTTTCTCTGAGTTTTTGATGAAATTCTGTCTTTTTCTATTTGAATTCAGGATTTGTGTTTCTATACTAGGCCTTATGTGGAGGAAAATGCTATGAAATATGATTTTACTTCGATTATGGACCGTCATGGCAAGGATGCCATTGCAGTAGATGGTCTTTCCAAAGATGGCAAAGGTGCTCCGGCTGGCCCGAAAGATGGCTTTGATGCCATTCCGATGTGGGTTGCGGATATGAACTTCCCGACTGCACCTTCCATCACTGCTGAGCTTGAAAAGCGGATCCAGCATCCGGCATATGGCTATTTCAAGCCGACGGATGAATACTACAACAGCATCATCAACTGGCAGAAGCAGCGTAATGGTGTTGAAGGACTTGAACCAAAGCATATCGGTTATGAAAATGGTGTGCTTGGAGGTGTGATTTCGGTATTGAATGTCATCTGTTCCAGAGGCGATAATGTTCTGTTGCACTCTCCGACCTATATTGGCTTTACAGGTTCTCTGACCAATTCTGGCTATCATATTGTTCACAGTCCTTTGTACCGTGACAAGGATGGCATCTGGCGGATGGATTATGAGGATATGGCCAGAAAGATTGAAGAAAATCATATTCATGCGGCTATTTTCTGCTCTCCTCACAACCCGTGCGGCCGTGTCTGGACCAAAGAAGAAATTGAAAAGGCTATGCAGGTCTATGCGGATCATGATGTCTGGGTCATCTCGGATGAAATCTGGTCTGATCTGATTCTGGAAGGCCATCATCATACACCAACCCAGTCTGTCAATGAATGGGCCCGCCAGCATGTGGCTGCATTCTATGCACCAAGCAAGACATTCAATCTTGCCGGCCTGATTGGTTCCTACCACATCATTTACAATGACTGGCTGCGTGACCGTGAGCTCAAAGAGGCATCTCTCTGTCATTACAACAGCATGAATGTGCTGTCCATGCATGCTTTGATCGGTGCCTACAAGCCAGAAGGACAGGAATGGGTGGATGAACTGCGTCAGGTACTGACCGGCAATGTCGACTATGCCGTTGATTTCATCAATAGGAACTTCCCGGGTGTTTCCGTTGCCAAGCCGGAAGGCACTTACATGCTTTTCCTGGACTGCAGTGAATACTGCAAAGCTCATGGCATTGATGTTGGTGTAGTATTGCACAGAGGCTGGGATGTAGGTGTGACATGGCAGGATGGCAGACCTTTCCATGGGGAATACGGCATCAGAATGAACCTGGCACTTCCTCTTTCACGCGTACAGGAAGCATTTAACCGTCTGCAGAAGTACGTGTTTACAAAGTAAGAAAAGCATTGAAAAAATCCGCAATTCAAGTATTATTTTGAATGCAGATAGCATCTCTGTGATGCAGGCAGAACCCGTCAGTCTTCTGACGGGTTTTCCCGTTGATAAGGATGCCTTGAAAATATTTTATGCCTGTTACAAAAAATCGGGATCATGCGGTTAGCACAATCCCTTTAAAACGATTAATCGGTTTTCTGTGTGCTGGAATATTAACTTTTCGTAATGGGCATATTAACAAATCAGTGAATTTTAGCTCCTTGCATAGATGATAGTGTAATGATGGTTTTTCACCAGTTGATTCACTTCCAGCCATGATAACGTATTCTTTCTTTGATTCATCACATACTTG
>NZ_JAZHUW010000007.1:0-68929 GCF_036453465.1 Lactimicrobium sp. | reverse complement strand
ACAAGCATTTCATGTGGTTTGCCAAGCTGCTGGAGGACCACATGAAAGGAATTATCTCTCACGCAAGAGTCCATATCTCATCCGGCAAAGTTGAAGGAACCAACCAGATGATCAAGACACTGAGACGAAAAGGATACGGCTATCCGGATGATGAATATTTCTTTCTGAAGATCATAGATGCCAGCAGAAAGTTTTCATGACCTCAGAGGATACCTATCAACAGAAATTAGGACTGAAGCTATTTTTATCCAAATTCCGAGAGTTTATGGCTTTCGAAGCTGCTTCTGATATCCAGCCTTTTCTTCAGCAATCTTCTTCCTCTTGAAAGGCGACTTTTTACCGCACTCTCTGACAAATGCAGAGCATTCGCAATTTCCGCGACACTGAAATCCTCATAATAATACAGAGAAATAACAATACGATATCGGGAAGGAAGCGTCAGGACAGCTTCAGCCAGATTGCATTCCACTTTGTTTGAGAATTCAAAATACTGCATGTAATCTTCCAGAGACACACGATTCCGGTGCCAGAATGTTTTCATCGTATCCTTCGCCTGATTCATCACGGTTCTTAACAGCCATGCTTTCAAATGTCTCTCATTTTCAAAATCCGTCTGATCTTCCAGGTACTTGATATAGGTGTTCTGTACCGCATCTTCAGCATCACTGATATGGTGGGTTATGCCAAAAGCAGCACGGAATAAATCTTTATGGTATTTCGAAGCCAGCCTTTCCAATTTTTCTCTCATTGTATTACCCGAAGAATTCTTCAATAATAATACGATACAGGAGCATGAATCGTCGCAGGAATTGATCCCAAAAAGAAAAAAGATAAGGAATTGAAGAAACCTTATCTTGATAATCAAACTTTTTGCAAAGCCAGAACGCAAAACAATAACTGGCTTCTGCACTGCAGGGATGATTATTTGATATCCTGCAGCATCATCTGGGCACTGATCTGTGAGCGGAATTCGTTAAGTCCAACCGTTCCAATCAGCAGCTGCGGTGCATCCGGATATTCCTTTTTCATATCAAATGAGATGGCATCATAGCCTGTCATCTGATTGGCCAGATGGTAGCGTACAACCTTCGGCCTGTGCATGACGCTGACAACCTGAGGATTTCTAATGGCAAACAGCGGATCCTTCAGCTGCTTGGGCCAGGGGAACAGCCGTTCCTGATCCTGGATGGCAGAGATCTCGATATCCTGGCTGTTGACAAGAATGGCATCCTGGACAGGCTCATGATAGACAAAGTGAGAAGCTGCCATATGATCTTTGAGCTGATGGCAGAACGCATCATAATCCTCTTTGGCAATGGAAAGACCGGCTGCCATGGGGTGGCCGCCAAATGCTTTCAGGCCATCAAACTGTGAAAAGAAATCGTAGATATTGAAGCCTTCTACACTGCGGGCACTGCCGGTGATCAGATCATTATGATCGGCCATAACAAGTGCCGGTTTATGGTATTCATGGGCAAGCCTTCCTGCAACCAGGCCGCTGATGCCGGTTTCAAAGTCAGGATCATAGACCAGCAGAAAATCATCATCCTGCAGGAGTGTCTTTGCCTTTGTCAGCATTCTTGAAGAGATGTTCTGTCTGGCCCGGTTGACATCATTGAGTTGTCTGGCATAATCCGCAATCACTGTCCTGTTTTCACTGAGCAGAAACGGCACCACCGTATTAACATTGGAATCATCATTCATGCGGCCGACGGCATTGAGTTTGGGCACAATCTGAAAGGCAATGGCGGTTTCATCCACCCTGCCCCTGCCATTGAACAAAGCACATACAGAGGCTGGAATGCCCTGGGACAGATTGTAAATTCCGCGCTTGACGATGCGTCTTGTCTCATGCCATAACGGCATCACATCGCCAATGGCGGCCACACAGGCAATGCTGTTGAGCATTTCATCGTTACCGATGAGATTTCTCGAGATTTCCAGTGCTACACCAGCACCGGAAAGTGTCTTGTACTGTTCTTCCATCAATGTTGGATGAACAAGGATATCTGCACCAACTTCTTCATCAATCGTATGATGATCGGTGATGATGATATCCATGCCAAGATCATGGGCTGCCTGGATGGCTTCATGTGCCTTGACACCATTATCGACTGTGATGATCAGGGAATAGCCCTTTTGCTTAGCAAGCTGCACGGTATGGGCAGACAGGCCATAGCCTTCCTTGAGACGGTCCGGGATGTAGTAGCCATTGACAATGCCAAGCTTATCCAGGGTCTTTTTCATGATCGTGGTGGCACAGATGCCATCGGCATCATAATCACCGCCGACAAATACCTTTTCATTCTGGTCTTTTGCCTGAAGCAGGCGTGCACAGGCTGCTTTAACACATTCTGCCTTTGATGTTGTAAGTGCATCATCTCCAAGCAGATCCTTCATCTGGGCATCATCCAGCTGGCTGTGCGCACACAGCTTTGCCGCAAGCGAACCTAAGCCATAGGCACTGGCATACACAGAGCCATCTACTTCAACAAGCCGGCAGTTCATTCTCTGCCTGACGCCAGTTTTGCAAAGACGTCTCCCCTTTCCTCAAAATTGCGGAAATGATCATAGGACGAAGCTGCCGGAGAAAGCAGGCAGATATGATGCGGTCTTGTCAGCTTCTTTGCCAGGGCAACTGCCTGTGCCAGATCTTCGGTATCATAGAGACCTTCCCGGTCCAGTCCCTTGTCCTTCATTTCCTTATGAACACGTTTCCCGGTTGCGTACATGAAGATGACTTTGACATCGGTGCGTGCATGCAGGTAGTCTTCCAGCTCATCATATTCAATGCCGCGGTCATTGCCGCCGATTAATACCGTATCCACATTCTGCAGTGCCTTCAATGCCTGAATAGCCGCAGGTCCGATCGTGCTGATCGAGTCGTTGACATAACGGATGCCATCAAACTCGCCCAGATCTTCCAGGCGGTGATGCAGCGGCTGGAACTTTGCCATGGCATCCTGCACCATTTCATCGGTAACGCCATACTGTCTTGCCAGATACCATGCCACGGCAAGATTGCGGTAATTGTGTTCTCCGATCAGGGCACATTTTTCAATTGTCAGTGTATGGCCGGGAATGATCAGTGTATGTCCACTGGCATTGATATCTTTGCCAATCAGCACCGGTGGATTGATGCTTTCTTTGATAAAATCAGTCAGATGCTCATCCATGACGATGATATCGCCCGGTTTCTGATGGCGGAAAATATTGGCCTTGGCAGCACCATAGGCTTCAAAGGTGCCATAGTGATCCAGATGCTCTTCATACAGGTTGAGGAAGGCAGCCATATGCGGTGACTGGTCACAGTATTCCAGCTGATGGCAGCTGAGCTCATAGGCAGCCAGTTCTCCCTGTTCCATGTGGTCAATGGCAGAAAAAGCCGGAATGCCGATATTGCCGACCAGGTTGACTGCCCTCTTCTCTTTCAGCAGGGCATACAGCAGTGATGTTGTTGTACTTTTGCCCTTGGTACCGGTAATGCCGATCACCTGACTGCGGTAATGCTTTAAAAACAGTTCTGTCTGTCCGGTAAAGTTATCCGAAGGAATGTTTTTCGGTGCCACAATGCCTGGTGACTTCATGACAAGATCAAACTTTGTAAAGTCTGTCTCATCATCATAGACGGCTTTGACATGCGGGTTTTCGGCCATGATCTTTGCAAGATCTGACCGTCTGCTTTCGGCAATGAAAATATCCTGCTCCGGGAGTAAACGGCGGATGAAGGCAAGCGTAGAGCGGCCTTCCATGCCAAACCCCCAGATCACAATCTTCTTATTTTCAAATTCAGTCTTCCAGTTTTCCAGACTCATCTGACATCTCCTTCAGTTTTGCTTTCACGATTGCTGCAAAATGCTCTGGCAGTAAATTCTGCTCGTTATAGCTGTGCCAGTCAACACTTCTGCTCTGATAGAAATGATAGTACGGTGTCTTTGTATAGAAATCATATAATGCCGGCAGCTGTTTTCCGTTTCTGCTGTATCGGCGGATGCCCATGGCAACGGCAATATTCACCTCATCACGGGTGCCGACGCATTCAAACGGCTTGTTATCCTGCATACCGGTCAGCTCTTCAAACAGTTCCTTCATTTCCGGATCCGCCAGCATATTTCTGCCAAAGATGGAAACAACCTCATCCTCATCCAGGAACGCCGTCATCATGATGCATACAAACAGACATTTGGCACAGTGTCCGCACCATTTCTCTTCTTTCTGGCCGACATTGCAGGAACGGAAAACGGAATGATATGGCTTCAGGGTGGCAAAGATACCGGCAATCTGCAGTTCTGACAATGGTCTTAACATGGAGAAGTAATGGATATCTGCCGGCAGATACTTCTTTACATAGGCATTGAAATCCTGCTCGAATTCAAATGTCTTGGAATACTGGTGATTGACTTTGGAACCCTTGACGGTACTCTCATTGGCACTGCTCTCATTGGAAAGCACAATGTATTTCTTGTGCCAGACAGCCGCGGTCAGATAGCCGGCAAAGGCAGCCATGGCAGAGAATGGTGTATGGCCATTGAGATAGCCCTGTTTGTTAAGTTCCAGCATGGCAGGGTCCAGGGTTCTTGTCGGGTTGATCAATCTCGATCCGGTATAGCCAGCGGCCTGGGCAGAGTGAATGGCACTCATGACTTTATTGATCACAAAGGCATGGTTGTGTTCCTTTTCCTCTTTCAGCAGATCCATCGTCACAAAGGAATCCTTGCCGCCGCCAACGGCAATCAGATTGCCATGGTTCTCAGCTGTTGAAGTAACAGCTGCCAGTTTTTCTTCACCCGACTGCAGATCCATGAACGAATCTTCATCGGTATGGATGCCGTTTTTATAGAAGAATTCGCCAAGTCCATTGAAATAGAGCTTCTTCCACCATGCAGTCTGTTCATCATCCAGATGGCAGCACACATGCACATGCGGTGCACAGGAGATTTTCCAATAGCTGATCAGCTCTACCATGCCAAGGGAAAAAGCACAGGCTCTGATCAAAGGATCATCTTTGATGGATGCAGCATCTGGCTTTGCCAGGGTAAAGGTTGGATGGAAATGGGAAAGATTTTTGATTTCAAAATCATATGTCACCCGCAGTTTTGCCTGGTCTTCTTCAAGCACAAAGCTGTGATAGTAAAAGTCTGTATATTTCTGTCTCAGTTCTTCGTATTGCATCAGAGGTTCCTTTCCATATCTGTGAGAAAAAGCGGCTCTCAGGAGCCGCTCTTATTTTATGCGTTTATGCCTTTGAATGTATACTCATCCAGCTCTTCTTTGTATTCCTTCTTCTTTTTCGCCTTCTTGTGACGGCCGCCAAACTTCTGATAGAAGTGCTTCCAGACCGCCGGAGCGATAAAGATGGAAGAGAATGTACCGGCAATCAGACCAACCAGCATAGCAAACATGAAGGTGAAGATGGAATTTGCCCCAAACCCGATGATCACAACAACCGGAATAATGGTTGTAATGGAACCATACAGAGACATCTTGATCGTCTCGCCTTCGGATTCATTGATGATCTTCTTCAGCGTTTCAGTATCAGGCTTTGTCTTGAGATCCTTCATATGTTCGCGGATCCGGTCGAATACAATGATGGAGTTATTGATGGAATAACCGATGATGGTCAGCAGTACAGAGATGACTTCGGTATTGACTTCCATACGGAAGACAGCAAACACAGCCAGCACCATGCACACATCATGCATGAGGGCAATGATACAGCCAAGGGCATATTCCCATTCATAGCGGATGGTGATGTAAGCCATCATGGCAATCCATGCCACCACGGTCAGAATGACAGCATTGCGGACAAGCTCACGGCCGACAACCGGTGTCACGACGTTGTCACCAGGTTCCTGACCGAACTCATCTGCCAGATTCTGTTTCAGTGTAATCAGCTCATCCGAAGCAATGGACTGCTTGGTTGTTGCATAGACAGTTGTATCACCAGCTGCCTGATAGCTGAAGTCTGTATAGCCAAGCTTATCCATAGCACTGGATACTTCAGCAACCGTGATCGGATTGTCACTGGTGATCGTCAACTTGGTACCGGAAGAGAAGTCAATGCCGAGGTTCATGAAACCGTCGCCTTTAGCTGTATGGCCGATACCAAAGCACAGGCCGATCAGCAGCAGCACAATGGCTGTGCGGATGACATACTTGCCCTTGCCGACATAATCGAAGTTCTTAACACCTGTATAGAACTGCTTTTCACCCTTGGAAACATCCGGGATCTGATTCTTCTTGACATGGAACCATTCCGGATGGCCATCAGCAATTCCGCTCTTGGATACCGAATCCAGCAGCCACTTGGAGAAGCCGACGTTGATTGCCAGGGTCATGATAACGGTAATAATCAGCATGGTCGCAAATCCTTTGACAGCACCATTGCCCCAGATATACATGATCAAGGCAGAGATCAGCGTTGTGAACTGGGAGTCAAAGATCGCACTGAAGGAAAGCTGCTGGCCTCTTGCAATGGAGTTGCGGATACTGTGTCCTTTGTACAATTCCTGTCGGATCCGTTCAAAGTTGATGATATTGACATCGACGGTCATACCAACGCCAAGCACCAGAGCGCCAATACCAGACAGCGTGAAGGTTGCACCCATCAATGCATAGACACCGAAGACTGCCCAGATATAGAGCACCAGCATGATGCTGGAAAGAATACCAGGCAGACGGTAGGCAATTATCATGAACAGCATAACCAGGGCAATACCAGCGGCACCGGCAATGGCTGTCACATGCAGCGCATCTTCACCATACTGGGCAGAGACAACATTGGAGGAAATCTCAGTCAGCTTGACCGGCAGAGAACCGGAGTTGATCAGATTGGCCAGGGTCTTTGCCTGTGTCTCTGTGAAGTTGCCGGAGATGATGCAGTCACCGCTGATGGAAGAAGAAACCGTGGCAGCAGAGATGTACTTTGGCTCTTCACCCTTGGCTTCCTTAGCCGCTTCTGTCTTATAGGAATCACCGTCTTCATAATCGAGCCAGATGACCAGAATGTTTTCACCGCTGCTCTTGGCTGCGATCTGGCTTGTGATTTCAGCAAACTTGCTTGTATCGGCAATCTTGAGGGATACAACCGGTTTGCCATCCTGATAGCCAAGCGATGCACCGCCCTGGGTCAGGATGCTGGCATCTGCCAGTTCATTATCATCCACATCACGGAAGGTCAGGTTTGCCGTTGTGCCCAGCATCTCACGTGCACTTTCCTGATCGGTAACACCGGCCAGCTGCACACGGATGCGGTCATTGCCTTCTACAGTGATGGAAGGTTCCGAAACACCAAGTACATTGACACGTTTGGAAATGCTGTTGACAACGGCATTCATATCAACGCTGTCACCATCATTCAAGGGGTCAACCTGATACAGGATTTCAAAACCTCCCTTCAGATCAAGGCCCAGGTTCAGATGGCTCTTGATCAGACTGAAGGTGGAAGCGACCAGCACCCCCAGAAGAACAATCACCACGGCGATGGCCGCCAGTGGTCCTTTTCTTACCTTTTTCGTCTTTTCCATTGGTTTATTTCAATCCTCCTATCAAATCTGCAAAGTCCGCAAGATTTCCGCTTGCCCCCTGCGTTACAGCCTGCTTTGACATAAAGCGAACCAGATCATTGGCTGTTACATGAAGTACATCGTCAGCCGCTTCATGCAGTGAATGCGGGCAGTCTCTCTTCCATAGAAAATCATTGAGGTAATCCTCAAGGTCTGTATAAGTAAGGCTGGAAAGACTGGTCCGCTGCAGCTGCTGAATATGCACAACCATCAGCATCTGCACCGATGTATTGTGCACATCAAAAGTCTCCTGATGCATGAACTTTCCTCCCGACGATTACAGTATTATACCAAAACATGGCATACAGATGAAACCAGAATCGTATACAGGTACAAAAAAAGCAAAAACAGATCTGTCAGCCAGACCTGTTAATGGTGCAAAACACAAATTATCTTTCTTTCTCGGCAACCAGCAGCAGCCATGGATCTGCTTCATGGCGGTATGCCTTCACTCTGGAGAATCCGGCATCATACAGCAGTGGACGCAGGCTGCTTTCATCAAATCCCGGTCCCTTGTCATCGGCATTGATGATCGCAAAACAGCCGCCTTTGACAAGTTCGGAATAGATATCCTGCACGCTGTTATTCAGATCACGCCAGGAAGAAATGGAATCAAAGGCAATGATCAGATCAAACGTATCATCCGGGAATGGCAGATGGCAGGCTTCCCCTTCCATAACGATGCAGCGTCCCTGCTTGATGGCATCCGCATTGCTGCGGGCAGCCATGGTAACAGGCTGGGATGCATGATCAATCGCAATGGCATGGCTTGCAGGCCATTGTTTCAGCATTGCCTGCAGCGAGGCACCGGTTCCCAGGCCGATTTCCAGCAGATTTTCAGGATTCCTTTTCGCAAGCAGTGACAGACTCCACTTCCGCAATTGTTTCTGTGAGGCATCCTGCAGATACAAAGACATTGTTCCCGGTCTGCCGTCACGTTTTTCCGTCAGCTTTTTTACTTTTTCAAACAACATGGAGCTTCTCCTTCCAAAGCACGAGGAAAGTGTAGTCATTCAGCCTGTGCAATGCAAGAGCATCCCTTTGATTCTGTCATATTAATGTAAGGCAATAAACAATCCAAGGGCAGCAAAGCCGGCTTCAATCAGCCAGAACATATGCACAACCGAATTCTCGGGCATACCCTTGATGCGGAAGGCAAAATGAATCGGTGTATAGACAAACACTTTCTTATGGCGTGTTTTGACAGATGTGATCTGGATGATCACGCTGAGGGTATCCATGACAAAGATGCCGGCAATAACAATGAAGGCCACTTCAATCTTCATGGTCATGGCCATGGCTGCCATGATGCCGCCAAGAGCCAGTGAACCAGTATCACCCATAAAGACTCTGGCAGGTTTCTTGTTGTAGTAAAGGTAGCCGCATAATGCGCCAAGCAGTGAGCAGATTAAGACGGAAAGACCGATTCGATGCTGGACAAGAGCAACGACCAGGAAGGCACACAGGGCGATGATCGAGCATCCGGCGGCCAGGCCGTCCATGCCATCGGTCAGGTTGACAGCATTGGAGCTGCCAGTAAACATCAGCAGGATCAGGATGAAATATCCCCAGCCCAGATACCATACATGGTGTGTGAACGGCCAGATGATCTCCAGTCTTGCATGGGAGCGGTACAGCAGATAGAAGGCAATGGCTAGTACCAGCTGCATCAGCAGCTTCTGCCATGGCTTCAGGCCATCGTTGTTCTTTTTCACTGCAATCAGGAAATCATCGATGAAACCAATCAGGCCGTAACCCGCAAAGGCAAGAATGGCAATCCATGTGTCCATGTCTTTTAATGCCTGCCCTGAGGAAAGCAGGGTCATGACAATCGGCACAACAATGAACAGAATGCCGCCCATGATCGGTGTGCCTGCCTTGGCCTGGTCTTCCTTTGTGCTGTATTGGGAAATACTCTGCCTGATGCTCTGTTTCTTCATAAAGTCGATAAACCAGGGCATCAGAATCAGCACGGCAATCAGGCTGATCAAATAGCACAATATCAGTTTCATCATGATGAAATCTCCTTTTTCAACAACGCCTTTGTTCTTTTTATTATATGAACCGTCCTAACCGAAGACAACCTGGATTTCAGTACCCTTACTGACGGTCGTACCGGCCGGCACCGACTGAGAAGTGACAACCCCATCCCCGCTCAGCTGGAAGCCAAAGCCGGTTACTGCCCACAAGGCAGCCACATCCTTTCTTGTCCATCCGGTCAGATCCGGCATCGTAAAGCTCTGCGTATCCGTTAACAGGAAAACCCGCTGACCGGTATCCACACTGCTGGAAGCACTTGGATACTGATCAATGACCGTATCGCCGCTGCCAAGCACAATGGTATCCACACCAAGGGATGACAATGCATTATTGGCATAATCCAGAGAATGGTTGACAAGCGATGGCATACTGCTGGTCACAATCTGATCCGTGCTGGCTGTGGCAGTCTGGGTATCACTTGCATCAGAAGTATCGCTGCTGGCATTGTCAGACAGACCATACACCTGGGCAACCTTGCGTTCCAGATTCGTGACGGCTTCGGTCTTGGTGCCGATGGTCTGGAAATTCATCGCAAAGGCATAGTAGATGATGTACTTGGGATTGTCAGCCGGCAAGCCAAGCATGATGGAGGAAATAACATAGTCCGTATCATAGGAATTGTTTTTGGCAACTTCGGTTGTACCGGTCTTGCCAATGACCTTGCATTCCGGAATCTGATAATGATAGCCGGTGCCGCCCTCTTCATTGACAACCTTATAAAGAATACTTCTGACCTTGGCTGCCGTATCGGCCGTGATTGGTGTACCGGTTACCGTCGTTTCACCCTGATACAGAACTTTGCTGGCATCATATGGATCACGGATGGAATCAATGAAGTATGGTTTCTTCATGGTGCCATCGGTCATGATTGCACTGTATGCCTGTAACAGCTGCAGCATCGTTACGGTAGAACCCTGTCCGAATGACAGGTTGATCTTGTCCGCCGGCCAGGTAAAGTTCAGTGTTCCGGAAACTTCCGGGATACCATCTGTATTCACATTGTCAAAGAAACCGAAATTCTTGAGATACTGCAGATGGGTTTCCGGGGTGATGTATTCGTTCTGGATCGTTGCGGCAACCGTATTCAATGAATATTTCAGGCCGTCATCCAGGGTTGGATTGGAATAGCTTTCATCATGGTAGTTCATGACACAGCTGTATCCGGCTGCCTTGGCACTGGCTTCATCATAGGTGCGTACCGGATCATTGTTCTCATTGGAAACATAGCAGTACTTGTAGCCTTCTGCCGTATTGTCACTGTTGTACTTGCCTTCATTGATTGCGGCTGCCCAGGTAAATGTCTTGAGCGTAGATCCTGGTTCATAGGCAACCTGTGAGCCATAGTTCTGATATTCCGTAATATCCAGTGTATTGGGATCAAATTCCGGATACTGTCCCCATGCCACAATACGGCCGGTGTCCGCTTCCATGACAGCACCCCAGATCTGGTCCGGGTTGAATTCTTCCTTTGTGATCTGGAAAGACTGTTCCAGGGTCTGCTGAATATCTGCATCCAGTGTCAAAGTCACATTGTCGCCATTGGTGGCCGAAACAACGCTTTCCTTCATACCTGGCAGAACATAGCCATACTGGTCAGTCTGGTAAGTGCGGGATCCATCATGTCCGGCGAGATAGGAATTGAGAATCTGTTCAAAGCCCATCTTACCGCTGTAGGTACCGTCATCATCCTGGGTGACATAGCCGATGATGTATGGTGCAAAGGCACCCATTGGATACACACGCTGGATGGAGTCGGTAAATTCGATGCCGGGAAGGTTCAGAGCTTCAATGGCGTCCTTGGTATCCTTGGACAGGTTTCTGCCATCATTGCCAAGTTCGGTCTGATAGACGCCATCCTGGCTTAAATAGCCAAGCACTTTGTCATAGTCCATGCCAAGGATTTCCGAGAGCTGCTTTGCTGTACCTTCTTTGTCTTTGACATAAGCAGGATGGTTTTCATCTGTGGAGGGACGGGATGAGTCAAGGATGCAGACAATGTTATATGTATGATTGTCTTCGGCCAGGGTAACGCCGTCCTTGTCATAGATATCGCCGCGGGTAGCCATGATGGTCTCGGTGACGACATTGCTTGTATCACTGTAAACAGAAAGATCTGTCCCGGAGCGGAAATGGACTTTGCGCACAGATACCAAAAAAACATCGGAAATAAGCACTGCAAATGCTACCGATGTCACTGCGGCAATATGTCCGATCGTATTGGGAACTCTTCTGTTATGTCTGTTTCTTTTCCTTCTTGCCATGTAAAACTAATCTCCAGACGCCGCCTGGTCTGTGCTGGCAGAAATGGTAATGACACTGTTGGAATCGCTGGTCATGCCATTGCTGGACGCAATCTGATCCACGCGTTCCTTCTTTTCCAGTGTCTGGATATCGACTGCCACGGCATCATTCTGCGTCTGCAGAACAGCAGTTTCGGAATTCCGCTGCTGAATTCGTGTGCTCAGTTCGTTGTTATAAGAGCGCAGAAACAGAGAGGAAGCCAGATATGCAAGACCGGCCGTCACCAATAGTACCATTGAAAAGTTCAACAGGTTCAGCTTTCTTCTGCGTCTTGCGGTTTTTCTTGTCTTTCTGATCTTCTGCATCTCTCAAACACCTCGTATTCTTTCAATCACCCGCAGCTTTGCACTGTGGCTGCGGTGATTTTCTGCCAATTCCTGTTCATCTGCCACCACTGGTTTTTTATTTACCAGAAGGAAGGAGGCCTGCTCCATCTGATCAGCCTTCAGTGGAATTTTGGGCGCCACAAATGGAGCAGAGGACAAATCTTTAAAGGTCTTTTTCACCAGCCGGTCTTCCAGGGAGTGGAAAGTAATGACGGCGCAGCGGCCATGCACATTCAGCATGCCGCATGCCTCACGCAGACCCCGTTCCAGAGAATCCAGTTCGTCATTGACTTCAATCCGCAGAGCCTGAAATGTCTGCTTGGCGGGATGGCCCTTCTTGTGCAGTTCCTTTTCCGGAAGTGCGCTGCGGATGACATCGACCAGCTGGAAGGTTGTATCAATCGGTCCATCCTGCCGGCGGCGCTCAATCGCACGGGCAATCTGTACAGCATACCGTTCCTCACCGTATTCACGCAGAATGCGGACAAGTTCCTGGTATGGATATGTGTTGACAACCTGCCATGCATCTTTGGACTGTTCCTGGTCCATACGCATGTCCAGCCTTGCATCATAGCGGTAGCTGAAACCACGCGCGGGATCATCGAACTGCGGTGAGCTGACACCAAGGTCCATCATGACCCCATCCACATGTTCGATGCCATATCTGGAAAGTTCTTCCTGCATATAGCGGAAATCGTTGTGGATGAATGTCACTTTATCCAGAGCCTCTTTCAGGTTCTCTCTGGATTCGGCAATGGCCTGCTCATCCTTGTCAAATGCATACAGGTGTCCGGTTGTCAGTTTTGAGATCAAAAGGCCGGCATGCCCGCCTCTTCCCAGTGTGCCATCGACGTAGATGCCGTCTGGTTTCACATTGAGAAGATCAACGGTCTCATGAAGAAGTACGGAAACATGTTTCATACATCTTTCTCCAGGAACTGGGTGAGCTCTTCTGCATCTTCTTCGAAGGATACCGAAGCCTCTGCATTCTGCTTGTCCCAGTTTTCTTCAGACCAGATCTCAAAGTAGTCTGATACGCCAACGATGACGCAGGCTTTCTGAATGCCTGCACCGTCGATCAGATACTGTGGCAGCTGCAGTCTTCCCTGACTGTCAAGACTGCCTTCTATTGCCTGGGAGGTAATACTCCGGATGTAACGGCGGGCTTTCAGGTTTGTCCGGGGAAGCTTTGAAAGCTGGGCGATCTGATCGTCCCAGCTTTCCTGCGTATAAACCGCCAGACAGCCATCTAATCCCTTCGTAACATAAAAAGTGTCGCTTAGTGAATCCCTGAACTTTGCGGGAATAATCAATCTGTTTTTAGCATCGAGACAGTGCCTGTATTCACCGAGGAACGATGCCTTTCTCCCCACTTTCATCCACTTCGCTCCACTTTCTGACACAAGTATACCACTTTTACCTTCTGCAACAAGACACACAGGGAAATTTCACATTGTTTTATCTGAAAATTGTCAACGGAAATGCTCGGAAAGAAAAAAGTGCCCTGCCGTCAGGGCACAAAAAAAGGAAGATTGCTCTTCCCTGTTTTCAGAATGATTTACTCAGCAGCAGAAGCTGTCTCTTCATCCTTGCCAACCTTGCCGCAGGACGGGCAGGCATGATGAGGACGCTTCATGGCACCGCATACCGGGCACTTTACCAGTGTCGGTCTGTTCAGTACATAGTGAGTTCTTCTCTTATTCTTTCTTGTCTTGGAATTTCTTCTCTGCTGTACAGCCATCGTCCGTTACCTCCTGTTTATTCACTCTTGAATTCTTTCAGTTTGGCCAGACGCGGATCGATCCGATTCTTCCGGCTTTCCTGATACTCGGCTTCCGAGATTACCCGCCAGCCATCACCAGATGGGTAGGCATCCTCTTCCACTTCCGTCACAGAAATCGGCACTTCCAGCATGATTGCATCAATCACTGCCGGAAGAAGATCTATGACTTCATCCGTAACGACCCGGACATCTTCTTCATCAGTCTCCTCGAAGGAGTAGACTTCATGACTGTCTGTCTCCAGGGGAACCGCAATCTGTGCACCGGTAATTGCATCCGGCAGAAGCATATCGCCAGTCAGATGAATGTCACATTCAAACAATCCTGTTTCATCATCCAGCCAGCCGGTCCCGCTGATGTGAACATCACGGACGGCATTGATCAGCTTGTTCTCAGCAAATGCAGAATCATTAATTTCCACATCTTCATCAAACGAAACAGGGCTCTCATTCCGCTCCAGTTCTTCCCTAGTCCACTTCACGGCAGTTCTCCTCTATCGTTAACGCTCATCCATTATAGCAAAGCGTTTTTCAATGTCAACGAAATTTACTTGACACCCGAATCACCCTTTGTGCGCATGGATTCCAGGCAGAATACGATATCCTCATAGACTTTCTGTGCATCGGTTTCATGCAGGATTTCATGGCGCATATGCGGATACAGCTTTGTACTGATATGGGTGTATCCAGCCTGCTTCAACGTACTTACGGTAGAGGCAAAGCCTTCTTTGCCGCCAATGCACGGATCATCTTCGCCGGCAAACAAAGCAATTGGAAGATCCGGCTTTTTGACATGGTACAGTTTGACATTTCCCATCCGCTGCATGCCGTCCATCAGGTCCATATATCCCTGGATGGTAAATGGCTTGCCGCAGTCAGGATCATTGACATAGGACTGTACGTTATCCGTATTCCAGCTGAGCCAGTCCACTGGTGTCTTTGGATTTTCAATACCTTTGTTAAACCCACCGGTCATCAGTTTATCCAGTGTCTTGGAATGTCCCTTCTTACCTTTGTTCAGCCGGATGATGGCACCAATGGCCTTGGCCACGCCAACCGCACTGTTATAGCATGGTGCCCCGGTCAGGATCATGCCATCGATCATATCATCGTGATCCATTAGGAAGCATCTGCCGATCATTGTACCCATGGAATGTCCGAAGTAATAAACCGGTACATCCGGATATTCCTCTTTCAGTTTCCGGATACCGGTCACAGCGCTGTTGATCAGCACATCCCAGCCATTCTGATCGCCAAAATAGCCATAGGTGCCATCCTTGCGTGACTCCGGCCCGTGGCCTGGCAGATTATAGGTCATCACCACATAGCCATTCTGCTGCAGAAACTTTGCAAAGTCCTCATAGCGGGCCTGATGTTCCTGCATACCATGCACAACCAGTACTGTTCCCTTCACCGTTCCAGTTGGACGGTACACCACTGCATTTAATTCTTTTGCCATGATTCTTTTACCTCTGAAATTCTTTCTTACTGTTTATTTTAGTCTTGATGTAACCGGTTACAATTGTCATTAAAGTGCATTTGTCTGAATCTAAATCATGTTGCACTATTATGAAAAGACGGTATCATCACTTCCGTACAGATCAGAATATATAAGGAGAGAGCGTGATGAAGACTTGTGGCATTGTGGCAGAATACAATCCGTTTCATGCCGGCCATCAATGGCAGATTGAGCAGGCCAGGAAATTATCGGGGGCGGATGTCATCATTGCTGTGATGAGCGGCAATTTTGTGCAGCGCGGTGAGCCGGCTGTCATTGATAAATGGAAGCGTACAGAATGTGCATTGCGCAATGGCGTGGATGTTGTGATTGAGCTTCCTTATATTTATGCCACCCAGAGTGCTTCCCATTTTGCCAGCGGTGCCGTGGAGCTGCTGAAAATTGCGGGTGTGGATGCCATCTGCTTTGGTTCCGAATGCGGCAATCTGGAAAATCTGAAAGAGATTGCGGATACGCCTGTCAATCCTGATCATCTGCATGTGGCAATGGGCAAAGGCCTCTCCTTCCCGCGGGCTTATTCCCTTCTGACAAGTTCGATGGCACCCAATGATATCCTTGCCGTTTCCTATCTGAAAGCATTGCAGGGAACAGATATCGAACCCATTGTTGTGCAGCGCACCACTGGCTATCTGGATGATGCCATGGGGCCTGTTGCCAGTGCCTATGCCATCCGCAAGGCATTGTATGAACATCAGGATCTCCTTGGTTCCACGCCCATGGAACAGGATCTGAGGGATGCTGAGATTCCCTGGCCAGAGAAGTATTATCCGTATCTGCGCACCTTCCTTCTGACAAGTCACAGAGAGGATCTGGAAAGACTGTTTCTGTTTTCAGAAGGAATTGAGAATCATCTGGTATCACATGCAAAAGATTGTGATACTTATGATGCTTTCCTGGATGCCTGCACGAATTACCGCTATACAAGCGGACGGATCAGAAGAACGTGCCTGCAGGCGATGAATCAGGTAACCAAAGAAGAGGTAAAGAAGCTGTCGAAGATGGATACACTGCGTATCCTTGGCTTTAATGATATGGGCAGGCAATGGCTGCACAGTATGCGCAAGAAGGATGTGCGGATTTCTTCAAGATTTGCGGATGTGCCGTATCCCTGGCGGGTGATTGAATATCGTACTTCCCTGCTGTATACAAGTGTATTGTCAGAAAAGAAGCGGAAAGAGATTCTGGACAATGAGATCCGCGGTGCCCATTACATCAAAACAGAAGCATAAGAAAAGACCAGTTGAGCAATTCAGCTGGTCTTTTCATACTTACATTACTTTGTGAATCCATCCCTCAGGTGCTTCCACCGTGCCATTCTGGATGCCGGTGATGGTTTCATACAGTGCAGCGATATGCTTGCCTGCATGTTCCATGCCGGACGGGAATTCAATGACATCATCATGGTCGACGATTCTGCCTACCGGTGAGATGACAGCGGCTGTACCGCACAGGCCGCATTCAGCAAAGCCCTTGACTTCCTCGAATTTGACTGGTCTTTCATCGACTTCCATATGCAGATAGTGCTCGGCGATATAGACAACCGATCTTCTGGTGATGGAAGGCAGGATGGAATCGGACTTTGGTACGACAAGCTTGCCTTCACGGTCAACGAAGATGACATTGGAGCCGCCGGTTTCTTCAACATAGGTGCGGGTTGCCGGATCAAGATAGAGGTTCTCGGCAAAGCCGGCTGCATGGGCCATGACGCTTGCATGCAGGCTCATGGCATAGTTGAGGCCTGCCTTGACAGCACCGGTGCCTCTTGGCGCAGCTCTGTCAAAGTCAGATACCTGCAGGGCAATCGGAGTTGCCCCGCCCTTGTAGTAAGGGCCAACTGGTGTGGTGAAGATTCTGAACTGGTAGGTATCGGCTGGTTTGACGCCGATGACAACGCCGGTTGCAAATTCATATGGACGGATATACAGCGATGCACCGGAGCCGTATGGCGGCACCCAGTCCACATTTGCCTTTACAACCTGGTCAATAGCATCCCGGAATCTGTCCTTGGGGAACGGCGGCATTTCAATCCGCTTGGCCGAGTTGTAAATACGCTCGGCATTCAGATCAGGACGGAAGCATACAACCGATCCATCTTTCCATGTGTATGCCTTCAGTCCTTCGAATACCTGCTGGCAGTACTGCAGCATGCCGGCAGATTCATTCAGGACGACATTGGGGTCGCTTGTCAGAGTTCCCTCATCCCACTTTCCGTCTTTCCAGTTGGATACATAGCGGGCATCCGTTACCCGGTAATTGAAACCAATGTTTTTCCAGTCAAGATCTTTCTTTGCCATGCATATTCCTTCTTTCTATCAGGCAGCCTCTTTATTGCTGTCAGGATATTTACGCTCTGCAGGCGTGCGGCCTGTTTCCACGAGCGTCTTGATACATGTTACCGCGACGACAAGGCCAAGTACAATCAGGAATACAGCCATGATCAGCTGCATGCCATTGACAAGGAATACAGCGGTGCCAGCCATGTATGCCTTGACGTTGTTGATGACGTTGAGAACGATTGCTGTGAAGGTGACAGCCAGCATGGTTGCCATCGGTGCATAGAGCATCCAGCCCTTGCGGTTTGTTGCCTTGAGGAAGACGGCGATACCGATCAATACGAGGGCAGCGAGCATCTGGTTGGCAGCGCCGAACAGTGCCCAGATGTTCTGATAGCCGCCCAGGCAGAGGACATAGCCAAGTACCAGGGTAACGGTTGTAGCAACATAGCGGTTGGTGAGCAGTTTGCGCCATGCCGGCATTGTTTCCTCATCACCGGAGAAGAGTTCCTGGAAGCTGAGACGGCCGATTCTACCGACGGAGTCCAGTGTGGACAGAGCAAGTGCAGAGATGCACATGGTCATGAAGACATTGGCTACGCTTGTCGGGATACCGAACTTCTCAAGGAATCCGGCAACACCGGCGGAGAAGATCTGGAATGGTGTCATATCAGCAGGTACGGTGCCATTGACGGCAACGGCACCTACGACGATCAGGGAAACAACGCCAAGCAGTGTTTCGGTGACCATGGCGCCATAGCCAACCGGCAGCATGTCTTTTTCATTACTGATGGTCTTGGAGCTTGTGCCGGAGGATACCAGAGAATGGAATCCGGAGACAGCGCCGCAGGCAATGGTGACAAACAGAGTCGGGAACATATAGGACTTTGCACCGGTGGATGATGTGAGAACGAAGCCGTTGAAGGCGTTGAGCTTCATGGTCGGATGGCCGACGATGACGCCAAGGACACCGCCAAGGATCATGCCCAGCAGCATGAAGGTTGTCATATAATCACGCGGCTGCATGAGGATCCACATCGGCATAACTGCAGCGATGAAAAGATAAACCATGATGACAAGGTTCCACTGGGAAGCTGTCAGATAAGCCGGGAGTTTCATGCCGGCTGCGAACATGAAGACGATCAGGGCGATGGCAAGAACGAATCTGTGCCATTCCTTCATCTTGTTTCCGGCTGCTTTTTCAATGAGGCCGAAGACAATTGCGCAGACAACGAACAGAATGGAGATAGTAGCGGCAGCTGCACCGTTGAAGTTCTTTGTGACGGTGCCATCGCTTGCTTTCACGAAGCCATTGAATGTAGAAGATGTCATGGATGTGAAGGCAGCGATGACCAGGCAGCTGAACAGCCAGCAGAACAGTGTGAAGAACTGACGGCCTTTGCGCCCAATGTATTTTTCAATGACCATGCCAATGGATTTGCCATCATTCTTGACGGAGGCATACAGGGCACCAAAGTCCTGTACGGCGCCGAAGAAGACACCGCCGATCAACAGCCACAGCAGTACCGGAACCCAGCCGAAGACGGCTGCCAGAATGGGTCCCTGTACCGGTCCTGCACCGGCAATGGATGAGAACTGGTGTGCAAATACTGTCAGTCTGCTGGATGGGACATAATCTTCCCCATCATTGTGAACAACGGCAGGTGTGTCCGCTTTGGGATCGACACCCCATGTTTTGGCGAGCCATCGGCCATAAAACAAATAGCCACAGGCAAGTACGACAACTGCAAACAACAAAATGAATAAACTGTTCATACCCTCTACGTGATCCGTGTGTGTTCCGGATCTCCCCTTTCTGCACTAGAAAATGAGAAGGCGCAAAAAAGACTTTCGCCTCAGCATATTAAGCAAAGACGAAAGTCTGAACTTCCGCGGTACCACTTTGCGTTCCGCACTTGTGCGGCTGCTCTTCGCGTCCAACTACCATTGGACCCCCGGATAACGGCGGGTGCCGACCCTTTCCTACTCACTTTCGCTTTCAGGGGGCTGCTCACAGATGAGGCTGACAGACGCTTTCCCTGCTGCCCTTCCACCAACGGCAGCTCGCTTGAGGTACTCGTTAAGTCTGCAGTATGTTCTGTTCACTGCATCTCATTTCCTATGCGAAGATATTAGCTTTGCAAGTCATCTAAGTCAACACATTTTCAGTAACTTTTTAAATTATTTTCATGATCTTCAGAAACTATTTACATTTCTTACATTTGAGCGTTTTCATTGCTTGACATAAGAAAAAGCAGAGCTTTCACTCTGCTTACTCTTCCTCACTTGGAATTCTGACGTTGGAATAAACCTTGTTAACATCCTCAACATCATTGAGCATATCCATCAGCTTATGATAAGACTCAATATCTTCCGGATCGGTCAGCTCAACATACTCATTCGGCAGCATTGCTGTCTCGCATCTGGAGAATTCCACACCCGGAATCAGCTTTTCAATGGCATCCTGTGCCTTGCCGAAATCAGCGAATGTTGTCTTGACTGTCATGACACCGTCATCTACGCTCACATCCTGAACATCAACATCTGCTTCCATCAGTGCTTCCAGCATCTTATCCTCATCGGTATAAGGGAACTCGAAGATACCGTCGTTCTCATAGTTGTAAGATACACCGCCGGCATTGACAAGCTTGGCGCCGCGGCATCTGTTGAAACATGTCTTGACGTTGGTGTAGGAACGGTTTGTGTTGTCAGTCAGGCAATCAATGATTACCGTACTTCCACCAGGGCCAAATCCTTCATAGCGTGCCTCATCATAGTTCTCATCACTGCCGCCCTTTGCCTTTTCAATGGCTCTCTTGATGACGTCAGCCGGAACCTGATTGGACTTTGCTTCAGCAATCTTTCTTTTCAGTGTGAGGTTCATATCCGGGTCAGGAACACCACTCTTGGCTGCAATATACAGCTCTTTGCCAAACCTGGAATACAGCTTGGACTTGATCGCTGCCGTTTTAGCCATTGAGGCAGCGCGTACTTCATGTGCTCTTCCCATGTATACTTTCCTCCTGTTATTTTTTACCGAACCATTATATCACGCACTTTTTATATGGGAAGCATATTTGCATGTTCACCCAATGTTCAGCCCATGTCCACATATCAAAGAGATTTTTCTTCTATCATTAATGCACAACAGGAAGGAGGATCCTTATGGCAAACAGACTGTCAGCCGTGCTGGCTGTGCTTGTGCTGGCCGGATGTGCTTCGGTAGAGGCAGAAGATGAACCACAGAGCTATACCACCAGAAATGTCTATGGTACGGTTACGGCCATCAGCGGTAACGATCTGACGGTACAGAGTCAGCAGGATGGTACAGATTTCACCGTTTCCATGGACAGTTCTCTTGTCATCTATGAAGATAATGAGACGATCCTGCCTTCCCAGATTCAGATCAATGATGAGCTGCTGTGTACGTATACAGATGGTGAGCTGACTGTCATTGCAGTCATCAAAAAGGCTTCCTGATTGCTTTGTGCTACAATACAGACATAGAGGGCAGTAATGATATGTCAGTATATGTAATGAGTGATCTTCATGGCTGTAAGGATGAATTTGATCAAATGCTGAAGATCATTGATTTCACAGATTATGATGAACTGTGGATTGATGGTGATGTATGTGACCGGGGCAGGCATTCGATTGCCCTGCTGCAGGAAATCATGCACCATGACAATATGCATCTGATTTTTGGCAATCATGATGTCTGGCTGGCCCGCTACACCCAGGAACTGATCGATGCAAAGAAAGATTCGGCATCGGTTGATATGACCAATGATCTGCTGTGCTGGCTGCACTATAATGGCGGCTACAGGACAGCAGATGAATTCATGGATCTGTCTTTTCCGGAATGCTATGACATCAAGCTGTATCTGGAAGACAGGCTGCTGTACAAGTATCTTGATGTACACGGTAAAAAATTCCTGCTGCTGCATGCCGGCCTTTCCGAGGACTATATGCATGCGGACACAAGGCTGTCAGAAGTACCGGCTCAGATCCTGGTATGGACCCATGCTGAAATCGATGCCAATCCATTCCCGGACTGCACAATGATTCTCGGACATGTTCCAACCTTCATGTACCACCCGAAATATGACGGTAAGATCATCCATGGTAAAGATAATAAAACTATTCATATTGACTGCGGCTGTGTCTATGGCAGAACCCTTGGCTGCATCCGTCTGGATGACATGAAGGAATTCTATGTGCCAAGCACGTATCCTTATCTGCAGTATTATCCTGACAGCTATTTAAAAGAGTGCGGCATACAGCCGCACGCATCATCAAACGAATCAAACTGACTGTGATGCATGCCATCACAGCTTTTCTTTGGCCTGCATGTCAAGATAGACACGTACCGTAAATTTCTGCAGGATCTGAAAGTCAGCTTCACCATGGTACTTTTCCGCCATTGAGCGGATGGAACGGGTACCGGTGCCATAGGCGGGCCGCTTGCTGGAAAGAAACTGGCCGTTTTTCAGATGCACAGAAGAAGGATGATAGGGATTGCGGCAGGTAATCATCAACATTTCCCCGTGCACACCGGCATGGAAGGAAATCTCCCTTTTCCCTTTCAGCTTCTCACACCCTTCCACGGCATTTTCCAGAATGTTGCCGATGATCACGATCAGATCTGAATCTGCAATACTGCCACAGTCAGAAGGAATGTTCCCCTGAATCTCCAGGGTGATCTTTTTCTGCTGGCAGATGGCGGCATAATGCATCAGCAGTGCATTGACAGCATAGTTGTCACAATAGTGTGTCAGCTGGGAAGATGGTATTTCATTGGAGATTTTCTGCAGATAGTGTTCCAGAGCATCATAGTCCTGTACCTGCAGCATCTGCTGCATGAGCGCGACATGGTGGCGCAGATCATGGCGCTGCCGGCGCAGTTCTGCCTGGTTCTGCAGCATGATATCAGCCTTCTGTTTCTGCATCTCAATGGCATTGTTGACAAGATATACTTCATTGGCCAGCTCATCTGCCTTCATCTGCATCATAAAGGCATTTTTTGCCCTCAGCATGGCAATCATGGAGATCGCAACAACAAAGACAGACAGGGCAATCTCAAAAAGAGAGCGGGCAAGCTCTGTTCTGCCATCCGCATACAACACTGCCTGTGCGATCTCAGATAGCAGCAGGATAAATAAAGCGGTTGAAAACAGAATCTGCGGCATTTCCTTTGAAGAAACAGCTGCTTCAATCACAAAGCATACAGCAAGAGACAGAATCATAATATACAGCCGCTGGCATGGGATCATTGTCGCTGAAAGCGGAATGATATGCATCATGGCAGCGATGGCACAGCCAATTACCCAGATTTCTGCAGCAATTGCCAATAGTCCAATCCATTTCTGTCTCACTGGCTTAACCATGCTGTCTGCCAGAACTAGAACCGGCAGAATCATCAGATAAAAGCAGCAGTTTTTCAAAACATACATGAGAGTAGGCCGGCCAGCCAGATAGCAGATCATGGGATTTGCCGCCAGACAGAACAGTCCGCTCAGGATAAAAAGAATCCCCGGCCATCTGACAAGTTTTCCCCTTTCTGCCACTTTCAGAAAGAAAAAGGATGTGAAAAGAAGAAAGATGCCAATGGTCATAAAGGCAATGGAAACAAGTGCAGACAATCCATACCTGTGCATCAATGTATGCAGGATGGCATTCTGACTGCCCACAAGAAATGGTCTGATCTGTATCGGATGAAACGAGGAATCTGCTGTAAAAACAGCTTTGATTTGAGTATATCCATTTTCTTTTTCAGGCAGAGCAAGTGAATAGGAAGTACATGGTGTATCCCATCCGGATTTTTCCGGTTGCACGTTTGAAACAAGCTGTCCGTCCGCATAAATATTGAAGGATGTACCATCAGTACTGACATACAGATACTGATTGAATCTGGCAGGCACTGCAAAGGACAGAATGATGGTTTCTTCTTCATGAGAAGCACGCAGTGCTTCTGGCAGGTCAATGGAAACAGATGCTCCGCTGCGTACCATTCGAACCGATGAAATCTGTATGCTGGTTTCATCATGATACAAATCATCATCTGAGATGTGCCAAGCCACAATACCACAGACAAAGCCCAGCAGTAAAAGTACAGCAAGAATCCACGATACAATTTTACCTCCAGGCTTCATACGTGCTTCTCCAGGCTGGAAAACATGAAGTTCTTCCAGGCATTCTTCGCATCTTTCATGGATGTACGGCGTATGTAAACAGTGTCATCATTTGCCATGACAAAAACATTCAATTCATCATCAATTCGTTTCGCATGGGAAAGATTGACAATATAGCTTTGATGGCAGCGCAAAAACAAATCAGCAGGCAGTTCTTTCATCAGATCATCCAGACGCATCTGTACTTCCACATTCTCTCCGGAAGTCAGATGAAAGACGGTTGTACGGCTCTGGTGTTCAATATACAGAATATCATTCAGAAAGATGTGTTCCGTTTCAGCATGTGCTTTTACATCAATGGCAGGCCGCAGTGCTTTCTGCTTCATGGCAAATTCCAATACCTCATACACTTCCTTCTGTACAAGAGGCTTATGCAGATAACGGCCGACATGAAGCTTGTAGCCATCCAAGGCATGATCCAATGATGTTGTAATGAAGGCAGCAGGCGTATCAGGATCGATCTTGCGCACCTTTTCCAGGACTTCAACACCGCTCATACCATTCATATAGATATCCATCAGAATCAGATCATACTTACCGGGAAAGTAGGACTGCAGGAAAGATTCACCATCCTGAAAAGAGGTGATCTCACACGTAAAATTGCTTTTCTGAATTAATGCCAGTAAAGCATCATACTCCTGCGGTTCATTTTCACAGATACCTAAAACAAGTTTCTCACTTCCTGCCATACTTCTCACCCACCCAAAGTATAGCACCTGGCAGTCCTGTCCAAACCACCCTTTCGTACCTTCCGCCAACGAAAAAAGGCAGAGTGTGTTGCTCTGCCTCATTTACTTCCCAGGGGAACATTTTGTTGGGAAGCCCTTACTGCCGGGTATTGCAGTATGGGTTATCATCACTTTGATTCTTCTTTTCTCCGGCGAAGAATCAGCGCAATGAACAGTGCCAGAAGACTGGAGGAGCCAAGCCATACCCATGTCGTTACATCCGAGCTCACCCCAGTCTGGGGTGTCTTGGAAGAATTGGAAGGCTTGCCGCTGTCACTTGTATTCGGGACAGCAGGAACCGGACTAGGATCAGAGGACGGTGTCGGTGTAGGTGTTGAAGGTGTAGGAGATGGTGTAGGATCATCATCCGTACGCGGAACCGGTGGTTCATAAGTATTGTTGAACACTGCTCCATCTTCATCATAGGCAACCTCAATTTGAAGTGTGCCATCACCGTTATCGCTCACATTTACTGTAACTTTCTCTTCATGAGAGTCGTATACAATATTTCCATCATTTCCGGCTGTTTCGCGGATCGTGTAAGTATAGGTGCCAACTTCATCCATTGTCCAGCTGATTGGTCCAAAGACGACGCGGCCATCTTCGTTAACTGCAGTTGCGACAACATTGCCATCCTGCAGAAGTTCGAAGCTGAATTCACCATTCACTGCTTCTCTGCCAGTCAGATTCTTGACTGCTTCAATGACAGCGGAACCATCCTGTGCATTGTAAGTGTTGGTGAATACAGGCATTGTCTCAGGCAGTACAGCCTCAAGAACTCCATCCTGCTCCTTTACTTTCACACTCACTTCATATGCATTGTCATCATATGTCATGCCGCCAAGACCCTGATTAACTTCCTTCAGAGTGTAAATATGGCTGCCATACGTGACATCGTGAATCGTACTGAAGACGATGTTTCCATCAGCATCATTTGTGCCAGTTGCAACAAGCTCATCACCTTCATATGCTTCGAAGTTGAATTCGCCTGCCTTCAGATCACGTCCTGTCAGGTTCTTAGAAGCAGTCAGGACAACATCTGTCTTCTTCAGGCTGTAGGTATTGACGAAGGAGACGTTGTTATTACCTGTGCCAACCTTCAGCAAAGTGCTTGTGCCTTCACTGCCATTGACAGTTGATGCAGCATCATATCCTTCAGCCTCATAGCCTGTTTCAGCAATGTTCATCTGGGTGCCAAACTTAGCTTCAACATTCCAGACATATGGATCATCAGTACTGCCAGTGCCAGAAACTGCATTTGCAGTTGTCAGATCATTTTCGCCTGCACCTGTAATTGCGAAGTTTTCAGGCAGCTCATCAATACCGCTGAAGCTCTTTGAGACTGTTACCGTGTAGGTATTTGGCTCATAGTTGTTGACGAAGGATACATTGTTATTGGATATACCGATTGTCAGCTGAGCAGATGTACCGGCATTATTGTTTGCAATTGCTGTTACACTGTAGCCATTTACCTGGTAATTACTTTCTGTAAAGGTAACTTCAGTACCATAGTCAGCTTTGCCTGTCCATGTATAAGCACCATCAACCACTTTCGCGTCATCCAGTGTGTACACATTGCCAAGAGAATCTATAATCTGGAAATCCTCAGGCAGTGCTTCTACACCAGTGAAGCTCTTTGTGATTGTGAAGTCATAGCTGTTCACCTGGTTGGTTACGGTCAGAACTTTCTTTTCCTGATCGTAGTTCTCATCAAACTTCTTGCTGATCAGCCAGTTGTAGATCTTGTGGAAGAAGTCTTCGTTTGTCTCTTTTCTTAGAGTAACGATGCCATCATCCTCACTGACTTCTACTGTCCAATCGGATGCACCTGTGTAACCTGTTGGTGCCTCTTCGTGCAGTGTGAAGCTGTGCTTTACACTTGCATCTGTACCGAAGTCGAAGTTTTCAAAGTCTGCTGTCAGATCACTCTGTTCGTCTGTTGTAGCTGTCCAGATGACATTGCCATCTGCGTCACTCAGTGTGAACACTGCACCAGCTAACAGCCTGCCATCCTGATCAACCTTGTGGATTGTGAAGGTTGGCTTTGTAATATCGTTATCGTCACTGTACTTCTTGTCGTAGCTGTTGACGAAGGCAACGGTATTGCTGTCTCCAACTGTAAGCTGTGCACTCACGCTTGGCTTACCATCAGCTTCTGTAGATAACTGATAACCAGATACTGCATATCCAGATTCACTCAATGTCAGCTGCGTATCGTAAGTCACATCACGTGTCCACTGGTATGTGAAGTCAGACGTCTTTTCACCATTTGTCAGTGTCAGCGCTTCACCAAGACCATTGATCGCAAAGTCTGCAGGAATTTCTTCTGTGCTCAGACCGTTGAATTGCTTGGTAACAGTCACGGTTTTGGTCTGTGCTGTGTAGTCATTGCTGAAATTGGTGTCATTCTTTTCTGTGCTGATTGTCAGCTTTCCGGAAGTACTGTCAATGCCATTGACCTTCGCAGCAACATCGTAACCATGAATCTGGTAATTGCTTTCTGTGAAGGTAACTTCTGTGCCATAGTCAGCCTTGCCTGTCCATGTGTAAGCACCATCAACCACTTTCGCATCATCCAGTGTGTACACATTGCCAAGGGAATCTGTGATCTGGAAGTCTTCCGGCAGTGCTTCTACACCAGTGAAGCTCTTTGTGATCATGAAGTCATAGCTGTTAACCTGGTTGATTACGGTCAGAACCTTCTTTTCCTGATCATAGTTCTCATCAAACTTCTTGCTGATCAGCCAGTTAAAGATTTTGTGGAAGAAGTCTTCGTTTGTCTCTTTTCTTAGAGTAACGATGCCATCATCCTCACTTACCTCTACTGTCCAGTCTGCTGCACCTGTGTAGCCTGTAGGTGCATCTTCGTGCAGTGTGAAGCTATGCTTTGCACTTGCATCTGTACCGAAGTCGAAGTTTTCAAAGTCTGCTGTCAGATCACTATGCCCGTCAGTCGTTGCTGTCCAGATGACATTACCATTAGCGTCATTCAGTGTGAATACTGCACCAGCTAACAGCTTGCCATCCTGATCAACCTTGTGGATTGTGAAGGTTGGTTTTGTGACATCACTATCGTCACTGTACTTCTTTTCATAGCTGTTAACGAATGCGACGGTATTGCTGTCGCCAACTGTGAGCTGTGCACTCACGCTTGGCTTACCATCAGCTTCTGTAGATACCTGATAACCGGATACTGCATATCCAGTTTCAGTCAATGTCAGCTGTGTATCGTAAGCAACATTTCTTGTCCACTGATATGTGAAGTCAGATGTCTTCTCAGCATTACCCAGAGTGAGAACTTCACCCAGGCCAGTGATTGCAAAGTCTGCAGGAATTTCTTCTGCGCTCAGACCGTTGAACTGCTTGGTAACCGTCACGGTTCTGGTCTGTGCTGTGTAAGCGTTGCTGAAGACAATCTTGTTTTCACCAGTTGTGATCCTCAGTGTACCGGTTGTGCCGTTCTGATCATTAACTGTTGATGCAAGATCATAGCCATGAATTGCAGCGTTGTTTTCACTCAGCTGGAACTCAGTACCAAAGTCTGCATTACCAGTCCATGTGTAGGTATTGCCCTGCTTTGCAGCATCGTTCAGTGTGTACTGCTTGCCATTCTGATCTGTGATCACGAATGTCTCAGGCAGTGCATTGACACCGTTGAATGTCTTAACGATTGTGTACGGATATTCAATGGCAGTATTTGTAACTGTCAGAATCTTGTTTGCTGCATCGTAGTCATTGCCAAGTCCATCTGTAATGACCCAGTTATAAACCTTGTGGTAATAATCCTCACCATCTTTCTTGGTAAGATCAACCTTCTGATCATCTTCTTTGACAGTGATCGTAAGATCAGAAGCACCCGTATATCCTTCCGGAACAGTTGTTTCACGCAGTGTGAATGTGTGAACTGCCTTTTCGTTTGTACCAAAGTCGTACTCATCAAAGTTGACTCTCAAGACACCATCAGCTGCTGTTGTGCCAGACCATACAACATTGTTGTTCTGATCGTACAGTGTGAAGCCTGCACCAGCAAGTGCTTTACCATTCTGGTCAACCTTATGCAGGATGAAGCCAGGCCTTGTCACATCATCCGTTTCGCTGAAGTTCATCACATAGCTGTTGATGAATGCGGCAACGTTATCTTTTGTCTTAACAGTAATTTCTGTACTGTCATTTGTTGCGCCATTCACTGCAGCAATTGTCTGATAACCACTGACCTTATAGCCGCTTTCCTGAATCTTAAGCGTTGTTCCATATACAGCCTTGGCTGTCCAGACATACGGATCATTCAGTGTGCCTGTTCCACTTACAGCATTTCCAGTTGTGAATACTTCATTGCCAACACCTGTGATCTTGAAGGTATCCGGCAGTGCATCCACACCAGTGAATTCCTTTGTTACAGTGACATCGTAGGTATTCGCTGTATATACATTGTTGAATGCCATGACATTCTTTGCAGAATCTGCAGAAACTGTCAGCTTATTGCTTGTACCATTGGCTCCATTCGCAGTTGACTTGACACTGTATCCATCCACATCGAAGTTATGCTCGGTGAACGTAATTTCTGTCTTATACGGAGCACTTCCTGTCCATGTATAAGCACCATCAACCACTTTCGCATCATCCAGTGTGTATACATTGCCAAGAGAATCTGTAATCTGGAAATTCTCAGGCAGTGCTTCTACACCAGAGAAGCTCTTTGTAACCGTGAAGTTGATTTCAGCTTCTGTGTAAGTATTAGTGAAGTTAACGAAGTTATCTTTTTCAACTGCACTTACTGTCAACGTAGAGTTTGCACCAGTAGCAGTATGTATTTCTGCTGCAACGGAGTAGCCTGCAACCTTATAGCCACTTTCTGTAAAGGTCAGCTGTGTTCCATAGTCTGCAGATTTAATCCATGTGTATGTCAGTTCGTCATTGCTGATAACATCTACATTGCTCTTATCGTAGACAGCACCTTTGGAGTCTGTAATCTTGAAGTCAGCAGGAATTTCATCCTTTGTAATACCAGAGAATGTCTTCGTGACTGTGAAGTGATAAGGATTCAGTTGATATTCATTGCTGAAGGCAACGACATTCTTTTCCTTATCAGTGCCAATTCTCAGTGCTGCAGATTCACGCTCGACACCATTTGCCTTTGCAGTAACGTCATATCCAGTTACTTCATAGTTCTCTTCTCTGAAGGTGATCTCTGTGCCATAGTCAGCTTTGCCTGTCCATGTGTATACACCATCAACTACTTTCGCATCATCCAGTGTGTACACATTGCCAAGAGAATCTGTAATCTGAAAATCCTCAGGTAATGCTTCTACACCAGTGAAGTTCTTTGTGACTGTGAAGTCATAGCTGTTAACCTGGTTGGTTACGGTCAGAACTTTCTTTTCCTGATCGTAGTACTCATCGAACTTCTTGCTGATGAGCCAGTTGTAGATCTTATGGAAGAAGTCTTCGTCTGTTTCTTTTCTAAGAGTAACGATGCCATCATCCTCGCTGACCTCTACTGTCCAGTCTGCTGCACCTGTGTAGCCTGTTGGTGCATCTTCGTGCAGTGTGAAGCTGTGCTTTGCACTTGGATCTGTACCGAAGTCGTAGTTTTCAAAGTCTGCCGTCAGATCGCTCTGTCCATCTGTTGTTGCTGTCCAGATCACATTGCCATCCGCGTCACTCAGTGTGAACACTGCACCAGCCAGCAGCTTACCATCCTGATCAACCTTGTGGATTGTAAAGGTTGGCTTTGTGACATCACTATCATCACTGTACTTCTTTTCATAGCTGTTAACGAATGCAACAGTATTGCTGTCTCCAACTGTGAGTTGTGCACTCACACCCGGCTTGCCATCAGCTTCTGTAGACACCTGATAACCAGATACTGCATATCCTGTTTCACTCAGTGTCAGCGGTGTATTGTAAGCAACATCTCTGGTCCACTGATATGTGAAATCATCTGTCTTGCTACCATTGTTCAGAGTGAGGTTTTCACCCAGGCCAGTAATTGCAAAACTATCAGTAGGAATCTCTTCAGCTTTCAGGCCATCAAAATGCTTTGTCACCGTAACAGTGCGTGTCTGGGCTGTGTAAGCGTTGCTGAAGACAATCTTGTTTTCACCAGTTGTGATCCTCAGTGTACCGGTTGTGCCATTCTGATCATTTACTATTGACGCAAGATCATAACCATAAATTGCTGCGTTGTTTTCGCTCAGCTGGAATTCAGTACCAAAGTCTGCATTACCAGTCCAAGTGTAGGTATTGCCATGCTTTGCAGCATCGTTCAGTGTGTACCGCTTGCCATTCTGATCAGTGATCACAAATGTATCAGGCAGATCAGCAATGCCGCTGAATGTCTTGACGATCTTGTACTCGTACTGATTGATCGAGTTAACAACCGTCAGTGTAGAAGTTGCTGCATCATAGGAAGCAGTTGACTGATTGCCAACGATCCAGTGGTAGAACTTATGGAACCAGTTATTAGCGGAATCATATTTGATTTCCGGATCGCCATCTTTGAGATTAACAGTAAATGTATAAACCTCATCAGAAGCCGTATAGCCTTCCGGAGCATTTGTTTCTTTCAGTGTGAACTGATAGGACTTCTGATCTGCAGAGAATTTGTAGTTAGAGAAATCTACAGTTACTTTGCCTTCTGCATTTGTGACATCATGCCATACCGGCTTGCCATCCGGTCCATACAGAGTAAATTCTGCCTGGGAAAGAGCATTGCCTTTGTTGTCTTTCTTAAGAATGTTCAGTGTCGGAAGCTCATTAACATCCTTACCTGTATTCTTCTTATAACTATTTGTGAAGGAAACCTTATTGCTATCATTGGATGCTGCAACTGTAATTGACTTTTCCGTTGCATCATCGTTTGTACGGGTGAAGCCCATTATCTGATAGTTGGCTTCGCTTATAGTTACAGTTTTCTTATACGGAGCTTCAAATGTCCATGTGTATGGACTATTTGTCGTTCCATTACCTGTAGCTTCAGAAATCTTCTTTACAGTAACAACACCATCTACGCTTGTCTGAATTTCAAACCTGCTGAAATCTGCATCACTGTCAAGGCCTTCAAATACTTTAGTAACCGTTACAGAGTAATTCAAAGGTGTATAAGTATTTGTGATTTCTGCTGTATTGCCAGAAGACTTGATCTGAATGGTGGCAGTGCCATTATTGCTGGCAGTTAAGTGATATCCATCAACTTCAGCGTTTGTTTCTGTGAATGTCAGAGTGTCACCATATTGTGCAGAACCAGTCCATATGTATGTCAGACCATCTTTGCTGACAGTATTTTTGTTATTTAAATCATATGTCGCACCATTGGAACCTGTGATCTTGAACCCAGTAGGAATCTCATCATTAGTGATGCCAACAAATTTCTTGACCAGAGTAAAGTCATAGCTCTTTGGGACGTAGTGGTTCGCAAATTCAACGACGTTGCTGCCGAAGCCAATTGTGACCTGCTTTGATGTTTCAGTACCATCTGCAAGCTGATAATTGTCAGTTTCGTATCCACTTTCAGTGATAATCAGAGTACTATTGTAGGCAACATCTTTAGTCCAGTAATACGGATCTTCAGCTGTACCGGTACCACCTTCCTTGTTGTTAACAGTGAACACCTCATCACTACCATTAATCTTGATCTGGAAACTGGATGGCAAACTCTCAATACCATCAAAACTCTTCTTGATGATTAATGGATATGTCTGTGTTCCATAGTTATTGGCAAAGGAAACTGTTACATCACCATCTCTCAGAGAGATAACCGGAGAAGTTGTATCACCATTGGTACCATTGACAGAAGAGACTGTGTCAGTATAGCTGTATGCAGCGGTGCTTCCATTCGTCTCATTTGTCACATTCTCAATGACTCTGTACTGACTTCTTGGATCAAGCTGGCTGAATGTATAGGAGCCATCCTGGAAGCTGCTGTAGGAAATGGTATACAGATCAGTCCAGTTAGCACCATTATCTTTGGATTCCTGCAGTTTAAATGATGCATTCTGGAAAGCATCCATATTGATGGAACCGGAAACATCCTGTCCATTCATGAGGAACTGCTTTGTGATTGTCAGATCCTTGGTATGCTGCGTTGCATTGTTCTTTACGGTTACAGCAACATGTCCTGCACTTGGTACAGTGATCGTATCCTTGCTGTCAGTGATTTCATCACCATTTGAATCATATCTCTTATATGAAACACCATAGATTGTATCTGTACCAACAATCTCGTTAACCTTAACTGCTTTACCAGCTCCAACTTTGCTGAACAGAGCGGTCTGCCCTGCTTTCAGATTGAACTGGCCATTCTCATCTGTATACCGGATAGTATTCGGATCATTAGACAGTGTGTAAGCTCTATTTGCCGCAATACTACCATCAATGATCAGTTGCATTGTATATGTTTCATTAGCAGCCTGAGTAGCGTCAAGTCCCTCAACCTTCTTGGATACAGCAACCGTTCCATCCGGTACAGGCGGAATGTTGACCTTCATCTTCAGATTGGAGGCACCTGCTCCCCGCTCAAAATAGAAGATATCAATTTTATGGACAGTACCTGCGGCAAATGTATTACCTACCCAAGTCGTAGTTCCTAGTCTGCCAGCATCAGAATACTGCTGGTAAATCGTTGTAGACGATCCATAATCAACTTTATCTGATTTATTTATATTCGTGAATGTCACAATACCAGTACGGAAGTTGATTGAACCGCTCTGAGCGTCATGAATACCACCAAGATCCAGGACAAGCACGCCATCAATATAGACAAGCATGTCATCATCTCCAGTGAACTCATAGACCATATCATTGCCATTTACCTGGCCATTGACAGGCTGATAGAATTCTGCGGTTGCATGCATGCCAAACCCATAGTCCACTGGTTCATTCATTCCATAGAGAGCTTCATTGTAACGATCAGAACCTGTAGAAAGTTCATTGCCCTGATCATCATACAGATTGTGATTAACCACACTGTTGAGATTCAGACTATTATATGGAAGAAAATTTCCTCTTTGATAAAAGAAACTACTGCCACTATTGGGAGATCCTAGCTGTGTTGACACAAGGAACGTATTGTTGCTCTGCAGTGAAGCAAACCTCTCTGCACTGTTATAATAGAAATATCCTGTAGCATCATAGGAATCCTGATTGAACAAATGATTAACTTCCACTGCCTCTGAAAACTGTGCGCTCAGTGAGGCGTTGGAGTGTAAGAAATATGGATAGCCACTGGAATTCAATGTATTTCCATAAATTCTCTGTGACAGCATTCCTGTATTGTTGTCATAACTGCCGATATTGCTGTTCCATCTTTCGTCCATATTTACCATATAAATATGGAAACCTAACGCTTTACTGTCGACAGTATCCGTTGTTGTTAATGATGTTTCAACCTTATCATAAACAATATAAATATTATTAGAAGATAGCTCTTTTCCGCTATTCCTGGACGTATACCATTTATTTCCGGAATAATAAACAGCATTAGTGATTTTTGTACCAATGTATGAATCCAAATGAACTATAGGATTTTGATAACCAGAAATTGAAATAGCCTGCTGTGATAAATCATAGCTGGTTTTATTAGTCCCAGTTAATGTTTTGGAATCTGCAATGCTCTTTCCCTTATTGTCTACATAGTTAATAGTTAATGGCTCAGCTATCTTTTCATAAACTACATAGATCGTTCTGGAAGACATATAGTTCCACTGATAATAATTACCCGAGTAATACCAATTGTTGCCTCTGTAATATACAGTTCCATCAATTTCTGTACCATTGTAAGACCCCACATGAATCGTAGGATTCTGATAGCCATCAATTGATTTAGCATTAGACAGGTCATATGTCGTATCTCTTGAGCCATCCAACGTTTCAGAACTTGCAATATTGTTTCCGCTCTGGTCAACATAGTTAATCGTTAGCGTAGATTTATTGTCATAGGCCATCACATACGTTGAGAAACTATCAGCCTTAAAATCCGCCTCAATGTCATTTCCAGATGTACGGATATAACCTTCTGTATTCTCATCATTGTCCGCAACCTTTTCCGGTGTAAGAGATCCATCCTCTTCTTCCCTGAGGTGAGTTACCTGAAGAGAAGACTGGTCAATGTCCTCATTGGCTGCATCTTTCATGACAACAGAAACGGATACCTGGCCGTTTGGCTCTACTTCCTGGCCATTGCTGTTTTCAAATCTGATATCAAGAGCGAGCATGCCATCCTGACTGCTGCCGTTCTGGTCCATTGTTTCCTGGACCTTCTTATAATCGTCTGAGTCTTCTTCAAGCAGTGATACGACAAGTGTCACTGACTCACTGAAGGCACCTTCTGCTGTTTCCACATGGACTTTGATATTGTCCTTTTCAGCATCGAAGGATGTCGGTGAAACATAGGCCTGTTCTTTCGCCGGTGTTTCTGTGACTTCCTGTACTGGTGCTGCCTGCTCTGCTGCAGGTGTGCTTTCTGCCTGTGGCTCTTCTGGCTGTACCGCAGGTTCTGCTGTTTCAACTGTTTCAGTTGTCTCTGCTGCTTCTGTAACAGTTGTTTCTGAAGCGGCCGGTGTTACTTCAGCTTCTGCTGTTGGCTGTGCTTCAGGCGTTGATGCTGGCGCTTCCTCATCAATCACTTCTGCAGGATCGACGCTGCCTTCATCCGCCATTACCACACTCTGCTGAATCATGGTAGTGAACATGACGGAGAATGACAGCAGGAATGCCAGGAATCCTTTCATCCATTTACTGATTTTCATTTTGTCCTCCCTGGTTGAATCCGTTTTGAATTGCTTGGGCGCTGGCAGCGAGTTCTGATGCCTTTCCACTGCTCATTGCCTGCGCCGGAATGACGCTTCCATCTGGCAGTTTCATCAGCAGGGTACCCTCCCCGCTGGCTTTGATCGAAGCAATGGCACGGCCACTGTCTTCTGATGCAAACATCCTCCAGAAACTGCTGGACGCATCGCTCATCTGTGTTTCCAGATAACTGGAGTATTGAAGCGATACATCCTGGTGCGTGTTGTCATAAGAAATCATCACTGCTTTATATCCGTGTAACAGAATCAGGGCATTGCTCTGCGTGCCGTTATTACCAAGCCATGCGTCCTGAATCTCTGCCGCTTGCACTGCCGCAGATGTTTCCTCACTTGTAAAAGGAACCTGCGGCGTTTGGTTGGCATGCAGATCAGCGCGCACAGCAAGAAATACAATGGCTGCCATGACGCCATAGACGATGACAATTGATAACTTTCGGATCATGAGCGTGAATCTTTCTCCTGGTTACATAATAAAAAGGAGTGGATTTTCACAACAGTGCCAAAAGCGTACGGAATTCGTACCACTTCCGTTGTTGACAAAAAGATATTATTAAACGGGTACAGACAAAGATTGAGTATCACAATCAGGTTATGGCTGCTCTTGAGTTGTAATAATATGTATGTCGAAGATACTCATCTGTGCAAAAGTACCATCATGCTATAATCAGGTCATCTCATAGAAAAGAGAACAGATTTGATACGGATTATCTGTCCTCTCTTTCTGATAAGTGAAATTCAAATGATGGAAAATTATCTGATGACATATTTTGCTGAAATTCATCTGGTCTGTCTTGGCATTCTGCTGCTGATGGCCGTACATACAGATCACTCTGGAAAAATGCTGACAGGACAGCTGTACAGCCGGATCCTGGCATCCATTGCCCTGGCCGGACTTCTTTATACTGTATTGATCATTCTTGTTCATACGGGCAGTGCTTCAGACTTCATCCTGTTACTGCTGCATTCCGGCTTTGTATTTCTATCCGTAACAAGTGTGTTCTGGTGGGTATATTACATGGAAAGCAAGCGGCACAGTCCCATTGTCTATAACCGCATTGCCTGCTATGCCTGTGCAAGTCCTACAGTAATACTTGGCATTCTGCTGCTTGTAAATCTGAAGGTTCCCTTCCTGTTTGTCTGGGACAACGCAGTTCTCGCATCCAATCGCGGGGCCTGGCTTGTTGAAGCAATTGTAGTTTTCTATTCGCTTGGTGAATCCATCCGCTATCTGCACTGGCTGCATCAGGAAAAGGATATCGGCTATCAGGATGCTTATGTTGTCCCAGCCCAGCTGTTGTTTGTGTTTATGCCGATGGCCGCTGCCTGCATTCAGACCATGCTGTATCAGGTACCTGTTTTTGTGCCGATCATGACGCTTGCACTGCTGCAGGAGTATCTGAATGAATCCGAAAGCAGAATATCGGCGGATCCATTGACTGGATTAAACAACCGGCTGGTGCTGATGAACCGCATGCACGGTATTCTCAGCCAAAGAACACCAGCAGATATGGCCCTGGTGATCATTGACATTGACCACTTCAAAAGCATCAATGATACGTATGGGCATGCCATTGGCGATGCGGCATTATGCCAGTGTGCGGATGGTCTACGAGCGGTATGCCATGGTGATTACCGACGGGCTTTGATCAGCCGCTATGGCGGGGATGAATTCATGCTTCTGCTGCCGCTTGAAAAATACAGTGATCTTGACAGACTGAAAAAGCTGATTCAAAAGGAAATGGATCATCAGTGTGAAATCCACCATACACCTTATGCACTGCAGGTCAGTATCGGCGCAGCTCTGCTGTCTGATGAAATCCATTCTGAAAAGCAGTGGATTGAAGCAGCGGATCAGCAGATGTATGAAGAAAAAGCACAGCATCATCAGAAAGAAAACAGAAAATAAGCGTTAAGGCAGATGAATCACAGCATGCACTGTAATTCAATCTGCCTTTCTTTGTTGCATAATGACTTTCATCTGTGGTAAACATGGTTGCAATAAAGGAGAACCGCCATGAAGAAGCCTTTTGTTTCAGATGAGAAAATCAGGGAAATTGCCAGTCAGTATCCAACTCCCTTCTATTTATATGATGAAGAAGGCATCCGGAAAACGGATTCTCTTGTCAAGCAGGCCTTTGCCTGGAATCCGGGATACCGGGAATATTTCGCGGTCAAGGCTCTACCAAATCCGTACATTCTGAAAATCATGCAGGATCTTGGCAATGGCCTGGACTGCTCTTCCTATACGGAACTATTGATGGCAAAGCGGCTTGGCTTTTCCGGCCGTGATATCATGTTTTCCTCCAATGATACCCCTGCCCAGGATTTTGTGCTGGCAAAACAGATGAATGTACTGGTCAACTTTGATGATATCGGCCACATCGCTTTCTTTGAAAATTGTGCCGGTTCTTTGCCTGAAACAGTGTGCTGCCGGTACAACCAGGGCGGTGTCTTTCAGGCTGGCAGAAGCAAGGAAGGCTTTCAGGTCATGGATACTCCGGGTGAATCCAAGTTTGGCATGACCAGAGAACAGATCTTCTCCTCCTTTAAAATTCTGCAGAAAAAGGGTGTCAAAGACTTCGGCCTGCATGCTTTTCTGGCTTCCAATACCCTTTCCAATGACTATTATCCTTCTCTTGCCCGCATCATCTTTTCCCTGGCGGTGGATCTGCACCGTCAGCTTGGCGTGCATATTGCCTTTGTCAATCTGTCCGGAGGCGTTGGCATCCCCTATCGTCCTGAAGACAAGGAAAATGATATTCTTGCCATCGGTGCGGGTGTCAAACAGGCATATGATGAAATTCTGGTGCCGGCCGGCATGAATGATGTTTCGATCTTTACGGAAATGGGACGCTATATGACCGGGCCGCATGGGTGTCTTGTCACCCGTGTGCTGCACAAGAAAAAGACATATCGGGAATATCTTGGCGTGGATGCCAATTCCTGCAATCTGATGCGGCCTGCCATGTATGGTGCCTATCACCACATTACAGTTGTCGGCAAGGAAGATCTGCCATGTGATCATGTGTATGATGTGACCGGCAATCTGTGTGAGAACAATGACAAGCTTGCTGTGCAAAGAAAAATGCCACAGACTGATGTGGGTGATCTGTTGATCATCCATGATACCGGTGCCCATGGTTTTTCGATGGGATATAACTATAATGGCAGGCTGCGCAGTGCGGAACTGCTGTTAAAAAAAGACGGATCTGTCATTGAGATCCGCCGGGCTGAAACACCTGAAGACTATTTTGCGACACTTCGCTGGCCAAAGTGATCCTCTTCTGTCAATCCTTTGTGAATGACTCTGATGGTCTTTTCAAAGTCTGCTTCGTTAACGCCGATAATTACATTGAGTTCACTGAAGCCAACATCAATCATACGTACGTTGATATTGGCATCGGCAATCAGGCTGAAGATCTTAGCCGCAAAACCAATGTGTCCCACAATGCCCTGGCCTACCACGGCAATCAATGCAATGCCATCTTCGATGAACAGTTTATCGGGATGCAGCTGATCCTGCAGATCATGCAATAGATCCTGACGGCAGTTCTGCAAATCTGCGGTTGGTACAAGCAGTGACATCGTATCTATTGAAGTCGGATTGTGCTCAAAGGAAACATGATGATCCGCCAATACCTGTAATACCTTTGCTCCAAAACCAATCTGTGTATTCATCATGGCTTTCTCGATCTGGATGTTCGAGAAGCCTTTTTTACCGGCAATACCGGTCATAGCCTGAGGGGAACCTGTCCGCTTTGCTTCAGAAACGATCCAGGTGCCTTTGATCTCTGGGTGGTTGGTATTGCGCAGATTGATGGGAATGCCGGCATTGCGGCAAGGGAAGACTGCTTCTTCCTGCAGCATGCCTGCACCCATATAGGAAAGCTCCCGCAATTCCTGATAGGACACCATGGCAATTGGTTTGGCTTCTGGCACAAGCTTTGGATCTGCGGTCAGAATGCCATCCACATCCGTCCAGTTTTCATATACATCTGCGTTCACGGCTCTGGCTGCCAGAGCACCCGTCACATCAGAGCCGCCTCTGCCAAAGACATCAATCTTTCCTTCTTCATCACTGCCATAGAAGCCAGGAATGACACCGTTTGGATGAGACAGCATTTCTTTCTTCATGAAGCGGTACGTCAATGGTTCAATGAGCTGATGGTGTTCATCAAAGAAGATCATTTCGGCTGCCTCCAGAAACGGCCATTCCATATATGCTGCAAAGATCTTTGCATTCAGGTATTCACCACGGCTGACAAGCCAGGCTGTACTGCCCGTGTCCAGCTGCTTCTCAATCTGATCAAATTCATGGTCCAGATCAAAGGAAATCCCTGTATCACTGACAATCTCTGCATAGCGTGCTTTGATCTTTGCAAGAATCACTGAAGCATGACGGTCTTTGTCCAGTGCATACAGCAGGTCTGTGACTTTGGTGTCCCCTTCAAACCGTTTCCCCGGCGCGGAAACAACCACATATCTTCTTTCGGGATCCGAAAGCAGAATGTCCTTCACCTTTTTCAGCTGGCTGGCATTGCAGCATGATGTGCCGCCGAACTTACATACGATCATTTCTGATGTTCCTTTCCATATGCTTCCACAATGGCAGCGTGCATCATTGCCCCGATCGCCAGACTGTTTTCGTCCGGATTGAACATAGGGCTGTGCAGGCCGAAACCGATGCCGGTGCCAAGATGGAAGAAACTGCCAGGTCTTTGTAACAGGTATTCCCCGAAGTCTTCGGTAGTCATAACAGTTTCTTCTTTGATGCAGTGCTCTTTGCCTAGCAGCTGCTGTGCAGTCTGCGCCACAAGCATTGTTTCATTGCTGCTGTTAACTACACCAGGATAGCCTGCATGCATCTGGATGTCTGCTTCCACAGAAAGTTCTCTGGCGATTGCCTGGATCTTCTGTTCAGCTTCCTGCATGAGCTGTTTTCTTCTTTGTGTACTGCAGACGCGGATGATGCCGCCAAAGGATACACAGGAAGGGATGACATTGCGGACCGTACCGCCCTGGAAGGTACCGATGGTGACGACCTGACGGTTTTCACCTGTACCCTTTGTCATTTCCTTCAGAGCACAGCACATTCTGGCTGCAGCATACAGACTGTCACTTCCCTTTTCCGGCTGGGCGCCATGGCATCCCTGTCCTTTCACGGTGACATCAAAGGTTGCGGCAGCCGCATAGAAACCGCCTGCCTTGTATCCGATGGTTCCTTCCGGAAGAGAAGGATCACAATGCAGACCAAAGACGGCATCCACATGATCCAGTGCACCGGCCGCAATCATTCGTTTTGCTCCGCCGTCTCCTTCTTCATCCGGCTGAAAGACAAAACGAACAGATCCTGTATACCAGTCTTCATGTTCTTTGAGCATTCTGGCTGCGCCAAGCAAGGCGGCCATATGGAGATCATGGCCGCAGGCATGCATGATATCCTTGTTACAGGAAGCATAGGGAAGATTGGTTTCTTCCTGGATGGACAGTGCATCGATATCACTCCGCAGCATCACCATGGGATTTCCTTTTTGGATCGTGGCAATGATGCCGGTTCCACATACCCTTGTATGCTGTATTTTCAGGCCATCCAGGACCTGTTCTATTCTTCCGGCGGTTTCCTGTTCTTGATTGCCAAGTTCCGGATGGGCATGAAACTGCCTTCGCAGATCAATCATCCATGGCAGCAGGTTTCTGGCTTCACTTTTCCAATCATGCATGCTTATTCTCCCGCAGTGTTTCAACAAACTGCTTCATGCGTACCATGGCCTCTTTAAGATCTGTTTCTTTTACACAGCTGGAAAGACGCACATAGCCTGCCATGCCAAAGGCACTGCCTGGCACCGCAGCCACACCTGCTTTCTGGATCATCCGGGTACAGAAGGTTTCATCATCCATGCCGAATTCTTTGATGCATGGAAACAGATAGAAAGCACCCTGAGGCTCCATGACCGGCAGGCGCATATCCAGCAATGCTTTATACAGGAACATACTGCGCTGCTCATAGACATCCCGCATGGAGGATGGATCATAGTCCAGTGCCTTGATACAAGCTTTCTGGAACAGAGATGGCGGACAGCTGATGGCATAGATATGCACTTTCAGCATGGCGTCAATGAATTCTTTTGCACCGCAGACATAGCCCATCCGCCAGCCGGTCATGGCATAGGGCTTGGAAAAGCTCTGCACCAGAATGCACTGATCCTGTATATCCGGATATGCCAGCAGCGAAGGCACACTGCCCTGAAAGCTCAGCTGTTCATAGACTGCATCAATGACGGCATACATCGGATGATTCTGCAGGATGGCATGTATGGCCTGGATACTTTGTTTGTTCAGAATGGTTCCGGTAGGATTGTTGGGTGAGTTAAGGATGATGGCCTTTGTTTTCGGGCTGACTGCCTGTTTCAGCATCTGTTCTGTGATCTGGAAATTGGCAGAAGACAGATCCAGAAAGACAGGCTTTGCCCCGCACAGATAGACCAGATTGACATAGGCGGGATAGGCTGGCAGTGGGATGATGACTTCATCTTCCGGATTCAGGATGGTATAGAACGAGGAAAACAAAGCTTCAGAGGCGCCGATTGTGATGACAACATTGTCCTTTGTGTATTGTGTCCCATGCCGGTTGTTTTCAAACTGGGCTGCTTTGGTACGCAGGGCATCACTGCCGGCATTGGGGCAGTAATGTGTTTCATTGTTGTCAGCGGATCTGATCAGTTCATTGGTAATGCATGCCGGTGTATCAAAGTCCGGTTCTCCGATTGTTAAAGAGATACAGCCGGGTGTCTGTTTGGCCAGGGTATTGAAGGCACGGATGCGGCTGGTACCGACTGCCTGCAGTCTGTTGTTCAACGTCAGGCTCATAGATTGCGCAGGCTTTCCTGCAGGGCAGTGGCACTGTCAGTCCTGGCATCACGCATCTTGACGATTTTTGCCGGGCATCCTGCCACAACCGCATTGGCGGGCACATCATCAATGACAACGGCACCTGCTGCCACAACGGCATTTTCGCCAACTTCCACCCCTTCAATGACAACGGCATTGGCACCAACCAGCACATGATCATGGATGGTAACCGGCTTTGCACTGGCGGGTTCAATGACACCTGCCAGTACGGCACCGGCGCCGATATGGCAATGGCTGCCGACAATGGCCCTGCCGCCGACCACCGCATTCATATCAATCATGGTACCTGCTCCAATGACGGCACCGATGTTAATGACAGCACCCATCATGATGACGGCATTATCACCGATTTCCACATGGTCACGTATTAACGCACCCGGTTCAATGCGGGCATGCAGGTCTCTGAGCTGAAGTAAGGGAACAGCAGAATTGCGGCGGTCTTCCAGCACTTCCAGAGAAAGGATCTTGTCTTTGTTGGCTTCCAGGATCCCCTTCAGCTCTTCCCAGTCGCCAAAAACCACCTTGTCACTCTCTCCATACACTCTGGCATTGCCATAATCGATAGGTTTCTTTTCTTTGACAAAGAGCTGAACCGGTGTCTTCTTCTTCGCTTCTGATATGAAGCGGATCACTTCTTCTGTATTCATCCTGCTAACATCTCCTTCATCGTATACAGGCCTGCTTTCTGGCGAACCAGGAATCTGGCTGCCTGCAGTGCACCTTTGGCAAACAAAGAGCGGTCATAGGCATGATGGCACAGCACAAGTTCTTCCTCACCATTGCGGATATGTACTTCATGGGTGCCGGTTTCATTGCCAATCCGCAGACTGTGAATGCCGATCTCATGGGGATCCCGCTTTCCGTTTTCATGTCTGCCGATGTTATACCAGGCATCCGGCCGTACTTCTTTGACAGCATCAGCCAGCATCAAGGCTGTACCGGAAGGTACATCCTGCTTGTCGTGGTGATGAACCTCAACGATCTCCACATCCGCATCCGGAAACATCTTCACAGCATCCTTCACCATGTTTGCAAGCAAGGCAATGCCAACACTTGTATTACCGGTAAAAAAGATGGGAATCTGCTTGGCAGCACTGGCAATCATTTCTTTTTCCTGTGGCGTGTGGCCGGTGGTAGCAATCACGGCTGGTACATTATGTGCAATGCACCAGTGTAATAAATCACTGACAGTGCTGTGATGGGAGAAGTCAATGACCACATCTACTTTTTCGCTTACCTTTGCAAAGCTGCTGTAACAGTGGGTTTCAGGATTGTCCAAACAGCTTCTTGATACCGCTGCAGCTAACTGTTCTGTTTCCTGCTGTATTTGATCCTGCAGGATCTTTCCCATTCTGCCATTGGCGCCGCTGACAATGATTCTCATCAAAGACCCACCTCCTGCATTCTTTGCATCAGTGTGTTTTCATGTTCTGGTTCCATTGGTACAAGCGGCAGCCGCAGAGTGTTGGTGCCATAGCCCATCTTTGCCATGGCAGTCTTGACGGGAATCGGGTTGGTCTCGCAGAACAGAGCATGAATCAATGGCAGATACTGCAGCTGCATCTTTCTTGCCTTCTGGATATCGCCGGAAAGGTAAGCATGAACCATGGCAGAGGTTTCCTTCGGCAGAAGATTGGACAAGACGGAAATGACACCCTGGCCGCCGAGGCTGAGGATTGGAATGATCTGATCATCATTGCCGGAATAGATCGTAAAGCCATCTGTGACAGAGGCAGCGATATCAGCAATGGCAGAGATATTGCCGGAGGCTTCCTTGATGGCATCAATGTGCGGATAGCTGGAAAGTTCTGCCACGGTGGCCGGTGCCAGGGAAATACCAGTGCGGCTTGGCACATTGTAAAGAATCAATGGCTTTGTGGACGCATCCGCAATCATCTGATACATCCTGATGAGGCCTTTCTGGGTTGTCTTGTTGTAGTACGGTGTTACAACCAGGCAGGCATCATAGCCAACCTCACAGGCATACTTGGTCAGATCACAGGCATAGGCAGTGTCATTGGAGCCAGTGCCGGCAATCATGGGAATTCTGCCCTTTGCCTGCTGAAAAGCAAACCTGAGTACTTCTCTGTGTTCTTCATCTGAAAGTGTGGATCCTTCTCCGCTTGTACCGGCGATTAACAAAGCATCGATGCCCTGTTCAATCTGCCAGTCAATCAGTCTGCCCATTGCCTGGTAGTCAACACTTCCATCTGTTCTCATCGGGGTGATCAGGGCGGTGGCTGCACCGCGGAATACTGGTTCTTTCATGCGTAATATCCTCCTTACCGCTGAGCTGCAAATGAGGATAAAAAATGCCGGTTTGCAGAAACGCAAGCCGGTATTCATCGCATTCTCCCTTTTGGGACTACAATCCGATAGTTCTCCGCTTACGCGACAGTCATACAGATCTTCTCTGTATGCCCAGATCAGAGTGCGCTGCTCTGTCTTCGGCAGTCTTTCCTTTCAGTCAGACACCCGGTACTGCGCATACCGCTTTGTGTCAGCCTACTCTTTCCGACTGCGCCTCTATCCTGCTGTTGCAGTATTCAGTTTTGAAAGAATTGTAACACCGCATGAATATATGTCAATATCTTTCAGAAAGTTTTCATATATGCATAAGAAAACCACACCGGCATACCAGTGTGGTCTTCAAAACAGTTATCAATTATGCACCAATGGTCTTCTTGACGAGTGCTTCAACTTCTTCAGCTGTATCCAGCTCAACTGCCTGGGCAGCCATCTTCTTCATTTCCTCATAGCTGAGGGCATTGATCATCTTTCTAGCACGCAGGATGGATGTTGCACTCATGGAGAACTCATCCAAACCAAGGCCGAGCAGTACCGGTGCAGCGATTTCATCGCCTGCCATCTCACCGCACATACCGCACCACTTGCCATGCTTGTGAGCACCATCGATGGTGTTCTTGACAAGACGCAGGATGGACGGATTGAGCGGCTGATACAGATAGGAAACAGCCTGGCTCATACGGTCAGCAGCCATGGAATACTGAATCAGGTCATTTGTGCCGATGGAGAAGAAATCAGCATACTTGGCCAGCTGATCTGCCAGCACAGCCGCAGCCGGGATCTCAATCATGCAGCCGACTTCGACATCATCACCGACTTTAACGCCTTCATTGATGAGCTTTGCTCTTTCTTCATCATAGAGTGCTCTTGCTTCCTTGAATTCGTTGACTGTTGCAATCATCGGGAACATGATGCACAGATGGCCAAAGGCACTTGCTCGAAGCAGGGCACGCAGCTGGGTGCGGAAAATATCCTTTCTCTGCAGGCAGAAACGAATGGCACGCACACCGAGGAACGGGTTCATTTCAGCCGGGAATGTATAATACTTCAGCTTCTTATCGCCGCCGATATCCAGTGTACGGATGACAACCGGCTTGCCATTCATGCCTTCCAGCACCTGCTTGTAAGCCGCAAACTGTGTATCTTCATCCGGGAAATCGTTCTCACTCTTCATGTACAGGAATTCTGTTCTGAACAGGCCGACACCTTCGCCGCCATTGTTCAAAACACCTTCTACATCGGCCGGAGAGCCAATGTTGCCAACCAGCAGAACCTTATGGCCATCCGTGGAAACGGACGGCTTGTCCTTCATGGCCTTCAGAGCTTCCTTTTCCTTCTGGAATTCTTCAGCCTTCTGCTTGTAGGCAGCCACTTCATCCTCGCTCGGGTTGACGATGACTTCACCCTTCAAAGCATCCAGGATGATCGTATCGCCGTTTTCAACGGAATCCAGGATTCCCTTGACACCGACAACAGCCGGGATTTCCAGAGATCTTGCCATGATGGCAGAATGGCTTGTGCGGCCGCCTACCTCAGTAGCGAAGCCCTTGGCAAATTCCTTGTTCAAAGAACCTGTATCACTCGGAGTCAGATCTTCAGCAACGATGATGACCGGCTGATCCAGGGTAGACAGGTTCGGGATTTCCTTGCCTGCCAGGTTGCACTGCAGACGGAAGGAAACATCCTTGATATCTGCAGCTCTGCCCTTCATGTATTCATCCTCCATAGCTTCAAACATGGCAACCATGTTATCGGAAACGGTCTTGGCAGCAAACTCAGCATTTTCCTTGTTGTTCTTGATCTCGTCCTCAATCATGGAACGGAAATCAGGATCATTTGCCATCATCAGATGGGCATCAAAGATGGCCAGTTCCTCTTCCTTGAGATGCTTGCTGGCAACTTCCTTGATGTGCTCAATGTCTGATACTGTCTTCTTGAAGGCAGCATCCAGTTTCTTCAGTTCTGCTTCCGGATCGGCATCCTTCTTCTGGATATCCAGTACCGGCTGTACAAGTTTGTAGGCTTTTGCAACGGCAATTCCCTGCGACGCAGCAATTCCTTTAAGCATTTGATTTCTCCTCCTTCAGGCATCGGTCAATGCGGTTCATCACACCCTGCAGGCATGGACCGGAAGATCATGTCATACGTCCGGCCTGTTCCAGACAGAAATATGCCTGTTGCAGACATTGAATACCCATTTTGGAAAAAGATGGATCAGATCGTATGGCAGCAGTGATTCCTGTCATGCGGCATGTGATGCAATGGACCATACCATACAAGAATATTAACACTCGTCAAATATGAAGGCAATGCAGGAATTCGCCGATTGCCTCCTTCCGCTTGCGGTAGAATGTCGTCCTGCTCCAGTAGCCAAGATACCAGTCTTTATCGGTTTTATGGAGAAACTCTTCGTTGATGATCTGCCGGGTGGATGGTGAGCAGTCAGCCAGTGCCCGCTCAATCAGACAGACATACGAATGGTCCGCATTATAGGTCAGCCTTGCTTCACTGATCCCCTCCATCCGGCACAGGTCCAGCCGCATCAGACAGCGGCGGTAATTGCGGGCCAGATATGCCATCATGATTTCTTCCTTCGGTTTCTGCTTTCTCTCACCCATGGCCGGCTCCTTTCCAACATGCCCCATTGTTTTTTCTCATCATTTTTCATGAACCTCCTGAAGGGATCATAGCGGCTTGACTTTTCAGATGGAAAGCGCTTCCGGCATCTCTGGAGAATGATCTGTCTCCATCTCCAGAAGGCATAGAAAAAGGAAGACGTCTGGGTCTTCCTGTGATGCCTCAGCGGCTGTTATCTACCTCAATGAGGCCATACTTGCCATCATTGCGGCGGTAGGCAACAGAAATCTTGCCGGTTTCCTCATCTGTATAGATGTAGAAGTCATGGTTGGAAAGTTCCATCTGCAGGATGGCATCATCCAGATCCATCTCATCTGCAGTGATGGACTTTGTCTTGACAAGTACTTCCTGCTGTTCCTCGTTCTGCTCATCTTCCTGGGCAAAGGCAACTGCAAGGTTTTCCTTGTGGCGTCTTGACAGACGTGTCTTCTGTCTTCTGATCTGATCTTCCAGCTTGTCAATGGCTCTGTCAACGGCTGCATAGAAGTCATCATCTACGACTTCTGTACGCAGAATGCCAACCTTGGTTGGAATCGTGACCTCAACTTTCTGTCCCTTCGGATATACCCTTGCCACAACTCTTGCAATCGTGTTGGGATCAATCAGAAGATACTTGTCGAGCGTTGAAAGCTTCTTCTCGATCTGTTCCCTCATCGCCGGGGTTACCGAAACATTCTTTCCAATAATTTCAAACCGCATATATGACACCTCCTGTCTATTGACGTATAGCGGTGCGCATGGCTTTTTAATGATAACTTGATACTTCCCTCTCTGTTTTTATTATAGCCATCATACCTTTTCTTGGAAAGAGTATGCATGCAGTGCCGCCATCAATTTTCTGAAATTGTCTATGCTTCTTTCACGATTTTTTTCAGCCAGTGGTATACCACAATCATGGCATAGGAATCCATGCCGCAGTATTTCTTCAGGCCGTCAATGATATCCTGATCATTTGCACTGTGTTCCTCATGGTCGAGATGGCGCCATTGAGACACTGCTTCCATACCCTGGCTGATGGCCAGGTCATTGTAGCTTTTATCGTTCATCATGGCCATGATCTTCTTCAAAGACCACTGGCCGCCCATACGTACATCATAAACGGTGCCGGTCACAAACGGCAGCTGCAGATCTTCCAGACGGTCGGCAATTGCCAGCAGTGTTTCTCCATATTCGGGGAAATCATGGGCCAGCTCCTGCAGACGGATTTTCTCTGCTGCATCAGCATTATAGGCAAGCACGGTGCCTTCTTCCGGAATGTCCTTCAGTAATCCTTCTACCATGGCCCTGCGGTCATCATGGATGCCCAGGAACACATTGTGGTGGATGGAGCCATCTGCCTGCTGTACATGTACGCTATATTCAAAAGGCAGCACATCATAGGGACGCATGCCTTCATAAGGCGGGATCGCAAAACGCTCCCATTCAAAGTCCAGAAAGGAAATCGGGTAATGGATGCGGGAAAGCCAGGTGGACAAAGCCGCTTTGTCTACAAACAAGCCGCCATTCTTGTCAGCAAGGATCTGGGCATACTGCATGCGGGTGCCTTCGATTCGCTCTGGATCGGCATCTTTCAGCCGGGTCCTGCCCTCCTTTTCCATGTCATATTTATACTTGGCAGCAGACAGAGTCAGAATAGATGTATCTTCCACTGCAATTTCATGCGGGAAACAGATGTCATAGAAGCGGCATTTTGTGCGGCCATTGCATTTTGAGGTATGCACCGGCGCGCCAGCAGTGGCAAAGCTGCAGGCATCCATCCCGTCCAGCAGTGGTGTCAGATCCCGCAGATGGGCATACACCTGTTCCTTTACCGGTTTGGTTGGATTGCGGCTGGCATTATAGAAACTGTCACTGATGATAAACAGTTTGTCAGGATCCAGTTCACCATGGCGGACATAGTCCGGATTGAGGTGGATGACATACATCTGTTTCAATGAGATGTTATTGTGTTCCAGCACCCACACCATGGCTGTATAAAACAGCATATCATCGGCCAGTGGATACAGGCCGGTATACAGGAAATACAGGTCCCAGCCATCGCCGTTGCGGTGCAGAAAGGGTGCTTTGACACGCAGGCGGTCATAGACAAATCTCGCTTTGATCAGCCAGTCATGATCTTTCATGGCTGCAAGTGCCAGAGATGGATCATCGCCCTTCTGGCCGATAAATGCATTTTCTTCCTGGATGCCCAGCTTTTTTGCAGCAATATCGCTGACCTGCATATCCAGGCGTACAAAAGGAATGAATGCCGGTTTCTGCGCATCCACCTGGTTTCTTTCCTGCTGATCACGCAGGAAGAGATGCGGGCAGCGGGCATATTTTTTTACATCAGAAATATGATAGATCTTCATGACAATCCCGTCGGTTATTGTAACACAGAGATGTATAGGCCACAAAAAGGAAAGCAGCAGCCCGATCGGACTGCTGCAAAACAACATAAATGATGAATTATAAGCCAGCGGATTTTGGCAGCATGGCTGCACCGATGATGCCCGGCTCATCCAGCTTGGAGATGACAAACGGTGTATCACGCAGTGCTTCATGTGAGAACTTCTTGTAGTTTTCAATGATGCCCGGCAGGAACTTGTCGGCACTCTTCATCATGCCGCCGCCCAGAACATAGATATCCGGGTCGCAGACACAGCCGACAGTCGCAAAGAACTGGCCCATGTCTTCTTCCATGGTCTTGACAATTTCCTGTGCCTTTTCATTGCCATTGGCAGCCAGATCGAACACAGCACCGGCATGCGGAATGGCATCATTGCCAAACACGGCTCTGCCCTTTCGGGTGATGGCGGTACCGGAGCATTCATTTTCAACCGCACCGGCATTGAGGTAGTTCACCTTCTCACGGTCACGGTCAATGATGATGTTGGCAACTTCACCGCCAAAGCCATGCTTGCCGGAAACGGTCTTGCCATTGACGATCAGGGCACCGCCGATACCGGTGGACATGGTCAGATAGAATACGGTGGAATAGCCTTTGCCGGCACCAACAAGTGCTTCGGCAAGGCCGGCAACGTTGGCATCATTGTCCAGGAATGCAGGCATACCGAACTGTTTCTGCATTTCCGAGGCAAATGGATAACCGGCAAAGCCAGGCAGATTGGTTGAAAGAACCATGGATCCCGCCTTTGTATCTACCGGACCCGGCACACCGATGCCGATACCTTCTGCTTCATTCCAGTCCGGAATCTCACGAACCATTTCTTCCAGGTTCGCCATGACTCTGGCTGGTCCTTCCTGACCATAGGAAGGCCCCTTTACCTGTGCAAGAACCTTGCCGTTTTCATCCACTCTGGCAACTCTGACATTGGTTCCGCCCAGATCAATACCGATATAGGTTTTCATGATATTTCCTCCCGTTTTTATGCAGCAGTCTCTCCAATGAGATTCTGTCCGCTTACTCTTGTTAATTTTACCATAACAAATGAACCTGGCACATATTCTTTCTCAGAGCGGAAACGAATCGTGCCATCCACATTGTCCGGTGCAAACTCCTCAGAGCGGCCAAAATACATTCCGGTCAATGGATCCCTGCCTTCCACCAGCACTTCCACCGTACGGCCGATCCTTTCTGCCAGCAGTGCCCTGCCGATTTCTTCCTGAACATCCAGGATTTCCTGACGGCGGCGGATCTTTTCATCCTGCGGCACATCATCTACCATCAAAGCAGCCGGTGTATTTTCTTCCTGGGAGAAAGTAAAGACACCAAGGCGGTCAAAGCGTACCTGACGGATCATATCCAGTGTTTCCTGATGATCCTGTTCTGTTTCCCCAGGGAAACCGGAGATCAGGGTTGTGCGCAGAATTGCATGCGGGAATGCTTCCCGCAGATCATGGGTTAAAGACAGGATCTTCTGTCTGCTTGTTTTGCGGCGCATGGCATGCAGGACATGGTCTGAGCCGGACTGGGAAGGAATATCAAAGTACGGCACGATGTGATGGCAGGAGCGCATGACATCAATCAGATGGTCTGGGATTTCATCCGGATAGAGATACAGCATGCGGATCCAGTGGATGCCTTCAATGGCATCCAGCTGCTGCAGAAGCTCTGGCAGATGGAGCTGGTGATCAAAGTCATAGCCATAGCGGGAACAGTCCTGGGCAACCAGGGTAATTTCTTTTACACCGCGGGAAACAAGATCCTTTGCCTCTTTCAGAATATCTTCCATGGGGCGGCTGTGCAGTCTGCCGCGGATCCCGGGAATGGCGCAGAAAGCACACTGGTTGTCGCAGCCATCCGCAATCTGCAGATAGGCCATCCACGGTTTGCCCGATAATACACGGGGCACCAGGCCGTAGTTATTGGCAATCGGAACACCTAATGTTTTGGTCAGAATGGCACCAAGAGAGGGATATTCATCAATCGAGATGACTCTGTCCACCTCCGGCAGTTCTTTTTCCAGCTGCAGTTTATAGCGTTTGGCAAGGCAGCCCATGACAATCAGCTTCTGCAGATGTCTCTGTTTGAGATCGGCCATTTCCAGAATGGTGTCAATAGCCTCCGTCTTGGCGCTTTCAATAAAGCCGCATGTATTGATGATGATAGCATCTGCCTCTTCATAGCTTGTGGTAATCTCCTGATGGGAAAACTTCAGCATGCCCAGCAGATTCTCTGTATCGACAAGATTCTTGGCACAGCCAAGTGAAATCACTCCAATTTTCATAGATATCAATCCTCGCGGTAACACATTTTATCTGTTAACAGCGAAAAAGAAAACCCTGCTTTTGCAGGGCTTTTAGGTTAATCAGCGAGGGTGCCGAAGGGATCCCATGGTGCCAGGACCTTCGGTTCTTCCTTCAGAGCTTCCTGATTTTCCTTTGAGAGGTATTTCTTTTCAATGGCAGCGACATAGACATACTTGTCAAACCAGGAATCACTGGCAATGAAGTATCCCTTGTTGGCAGTCTTGTCTCCCCAGGAGTTTTCAATCTTCCATCTATCCGGCTGGCCGTTTTCATCCAGGTTGACACCGGTAATGACCATGGCATGGTTCATGGCACTCTGTCTGTAATCCAGCATTTCGGCCTTGCTCATATCCAGGTGCATGTCAAAGGTATTGGCATAGTCATACTGTCTGTCATCCCAGAGACCCGTTTCACGGTCGCCATCCTTGCCGCAGTCACAGCCAAACCATACCGGCTGGCCATCTTCCAGCATATCAATGATGCCCTGTTTGAGCTCATCCATCGGGACATTGAGCAGTCTGACCGGACTGCCATCGGCGACATTGCCAAGATACTTGACCGTAAAGACATGATGATACGGCTTATCCGCGGTCGGGCCATTGATCACACTGATGAAGTCTTCCAGATCTTCACCAAGATATTCATGGTAGAAATCCAGCGGTGTGACATGGTAGTTGACATGATATTCATCCTTGCTGTCACGATAGGCAAAAGTAAACTCCTTTGGCGGCAGGCCGAAGCAGTCTGCCAACAGGCCATAGATTTCTCCAAGTGCCTGATCGTGCAGTGCACTCACCTTTTCCCTGTTTCCGTCATTTGCTGCCTTTCTGGCATCAGCCGCAAACTTGCGCAGGCGCAGGTTCAGAATGCCATTCATATTTCTGGTATGGGAAGAAGAATACGTCTCCTTCATGGCATCCTTCGGGCACAGGCCATACTTTCTGACAATGGAAACAAGCATATTCCACTGGCCGCCGTCACCCACGGCAAAGTCCAGCAGATAGCGCAGCTCAGGGCTGTTGAGATCGCTGTCCAGCTCATTTTCCACGCAGTCCATGAACCAGTTGGCTTTTTCCAGCTTGTCATAGAAAGCAATGAAGTTCTGAGACAGTTCAAATTCCTTGATGTCATACTTATGGCCGATCTTTTCACGCAGAACATTCATGGCGGAGAAGATCCAGCAGCGGCCGGACTGCAGCTGGTTGGTTACCGGCATCGTCTTCAGATCGACAGAAAAGATATTGGGATTGGCATTTTCTGCCTCAAAGCGGCGGCTGATGGTGCTGACATCATTCTTGACAAGTGCATTTCGAACAACTCTTGCCTTGTCATTTTCTGTGTACGTATTGCGCATTGATGCAAGTGCACTTTCACTGATTGATTTCATTGACATGATTCCCGTTTCTTACTCAGAAACAGATCTCCTCTCTAATTTTCAGCAGTGCTGATACCAAGAAGTTTACTCTTTTTAACTGTCAATGCCAACTGGCAGCTCTTCTGCCTTCAGAATTCCCTTTTCAAACAGATGGACAATGCTGCGGTAACAGCGGTGGAAGGCCGCATCCCTGCTCATGCCAAGGTTTTCCGCAGCCTGTTTCCAAGTCTTATGATCAATGTGCACCTGCCACAGCAGACAGGCTGAAGACGCATCCATCATGGACATCATGCTCTCAAAGGCATCGACCTGCCGCATGCATTCCGAGATTTTCTGCTGATTGGCCGTACTTTTCTCAATCCAAAGCAGTGGATCATATGTCTTTGTACTCTGGCTGTCATAGCGCACTGCATGCACACCGCTGGCCCGGTAGGCAATTTCCTTTCTCTGCTGCTGCAGATTATGCATCCGGTGCACGGCATCCTGATAGCGCTGCACAGCCTGATGAAACTGTCTGTTTGCCTCATTTGGCTTCATAGGCCAAAGCATCCTCCATCCAGGTATGAATGCTGCGCTGCATGGTCCGCAGGCAGATGCCGTATTCTTCTGACAGCACCTTCTGTTTTTCCTTTTCCACATACTGCAGATATACAATCTGCCGGGCAATCAGGCCATGTTTTTCCTCAATACGGTCCAGCAGCTGATCTACCTTGGCCATCTGTCTGCGCAAATACATATACTGCCGCCAGATCTCTGCCTGTGCTTTGCCATGCTGATAGCCAGTGTCCTTCACCTGATCCCCGCACAGCCAGGGATTGCTCTTTTCAAGCTGCCGCATCCACTTCCGGCAGATGTCATAGGATGCTGCCTGCCGCTTGAAGTCCTTCACTCTGTTGGCAACATATACTTCATTGATTTCACTTCTGTTCATATTCGCCTCCTGCCTCTCTATAGGCGGAAATGACGCAGATTCCCTGAAGAAAAACACACAGACAGGAATTTTTTCCCATCTGTGTGTTTTGTCATCTGATACTGGTTGGAATCATGGCCTGATAATCCCTGCCATCTTCTGCAGCATGAGCGATCACGATCTTTACGCCGAAGGCAGCTTCCATGTTTTCCTTTGTCAGGATCTGTTTTGAAGATCCATAGACTGCTCTGCCGTCTTTATGCAGCAGCAGTGTCTTATCACTGATCGATAACGCATGATCAGGATAGTGGGTGTTGAACACAATCAGCAGTCCTTTGTCATGGGCAAGCTTCTGCAGCAATTGCATGATGACAAGCTGGTTGCTTAAATCCAGTCCTGTTTCCGGTTCATCCAGAACCAGAATCTTTGGATTGGCTGCCAGTGCCCTGGCGATCAATACCAGCTGCAGTTCACCGCCGCTGATTGCTCCACAGGACTTATCCGCAAGATGTGTAACACCGGCCATGGCCATGGCCTTTTCTGCCTGTGCTTCATCGGTTTTTCCAGGTGAGGCAAACATGCCTAGATATGCACTGCGGCCAAGCAGCACTGTTTCTTTTACCGTATAGGGAAAGGCCTGGCTGTGGGCCTGGGGCACGTAGGCAAAGGTCTGCCAGAACTGTCTTGCAGGCAGTCTGTCTGCCGGTGTGTCATCCAGCAGCACCTGTCCCTGCCATTTCAGAAAGCCCAGGATACATTTCAGCAAGGTTGTCTTGCCGGCACCATTGGGACCAAGGATCGATACAATCTGTCCGGACTCTGCCGTAAAACAGATATCCTGCAGAATCGGATGATCCTTTTCATAGGCAAAGCTGCCATCTTTGACAAGCAGTTTCATGAGGCAATGCCTCCTGTCTTTTTCAGCAGGAAGATAAACAGCGGTGCCCCGATCAGGCTTGTCAGAATCGAAACCGGAATTTCCGCGGCGGTCAGTGTTCTGGCCACAGTGTCTGTGATCAACATAAACAGAGCACCGAAGAGGATACTGCCGGGAATAATGCGGGCATTGTTGTTGCCAAACAGCATCCGGCACATGTGCGGGATCAAAAGTCCCACCCAGCCGATCAGTCCGCATCCTGCCACAATACCGGCTGTCACACTGGCACTGGCCAGAATGACAAGTCCTCTTGTCAATGGCAGATTGATGCCCAGACTTTGGGCCTCCTCTTCGGGCAGAGACAGTGTGTTGAGCCGGTTGCGCATCAGAAACAGCAGGATTGTTCCGGCTGCCAGAACTGGTGACAGCAGTCTGAGCGAACGTACGGTAATACCGGAGAAGCTGCCCATCAGCCAGAAGGTAATCGATGGCAGTACATCGTTAGGATCCCCGATGTATTTGACAAAGGATACCATGGCATTGAACAGTGAGGATATGACCAGTCCGGCCAGAACCACCATGATCATGGAGCGGTTATTGTTTCTGGAGCGGCTGACAAGGAAGACCAGCGCAATAGCACCGATGCCTGCCAGCATGGCCAGCATTTCGATGCCGGCACTGTTTATCCCAAGCAGGATGCCGAGAGCTGCACCAAAGCTGGCACCGGATGCTGTTCCCAGTGTATCCGGGGTGGCTAAAGGATTGGCAAACAGGGACTGGAAGGCAGCACCAGAGGCAGCCAGTCCTGCCCCTGCCAGCATGCTGAAAAGAATTCTGGGCAGGCGCAGGTTCAGGATGACCTTTTCGGCATTGGCAAGATCAGAGCCCTGTCCAAGCAGGATGGAAATTACATCCTGCAGCGGAACATGGTACTGACCGATACCAAGGGCAATGCAGGCACAGATCACCAGCAGCACAATGCCGGCTGCCATGATCCATGGGTAGTTTTTCCTTCCGTCCCGTTTAAGCATCAGTTCCAGCTGCCGGCGTCACGGTTTGGTGTGTACATGGCAGAAACCTGATCATCTGTCAGTGTCACACCAAACAGCTTGTTGTAGTAATCCTTGACATCAGATGCCACATCCACATCAGAGAACAGATCCGGATAGACAGCCTGTGCCAGCCATTCCAGAGTCATCGGTGTATCAATGCCAGGGGTATAGGTGCGGTAAACACCAAGCGGCATCTTGTAGACACGCTTGTCCTGTACAGCCTTGACACTGGACCAGTCATCGGAACCAATGGCATTGTTGTACAGATCATCCGGTGTTGTCTTAGTGAAGTTGGTGATGATGATGACATCCGGGTTCCACTCATAGACCTGTTCCATGGTGATCTTGGCATTCATATTGTCAGCCGGTACATCCTGGGCAACGTTGGTGGCACCAACAGCATCACACCACCACTGGCCGAAGAATTTGGAAGAAGAGGTAACCATGGCAGTATCGTCATACTGATACAGGAACAGTACCTTCTGCTTGTCTGTGACATCCTTGACCTTGTCCTGGATCTCACTGTATACCTGGCTGGCAAAATCGCCTGTCTGGCTGCCGCGCTTGCCGGCATAGTCCGGATAGATCTGATCCAGCAGAGACATCCATTCCTGGTATGTCTTGATCGCATCATAGTTGAACTTGGTTGCCGAGATGCCTACGGCGGTCAGGCCGGCATCTTCAAGCTGCTGTGCTTCATCTTTCTTGGCGGCGTTATAGAAGACCACATCCGGTTGCAGAGCGGCCAGGGCTTCCATGTTGACAGCATCACCGTTCATGATATCCGTATTGACGTTGAGGATATCCGGATACAGCTGGCTGAGAATGCCTGCCTTGGCAGCATTCATGGATACCGGCTCCATGGCGACGATGGAATCCGCACTGTTAAGATACACTGTCAGCAGAGAAGGCAGCGGATAGATATCCAGAATCGCTACTTTCTTAGGATCGGTCGGCACCGTGACCGTGCGGTCAGCGTGGTCCGTAATGGTGACTTCTGCCGGAATTGCCGTAGCAGAAGCACTGGCAGAGGCACTTGCCGTACTCTTGGCGGTACTGGCTGTTCCACAGCCAGCCAGCATCGTGACTGCCAGTACGATGCTGCAGATTCGTTTCATGAGTTTCATTTCTACTCTCCCATCTCAAGTCTGAAAAAAGCCCTTCTGCGTCCCAAAGAGGCAGAAGAGCCATTGCTTGCTGGATTCCATCTCTTCTGACGCAGATTTCTCTTTGCCATCAGATCTTGCAGTCCTATTATACGTTGAAACCAGAGAAAGAAAAGCCGCACACCTTGGTCACGAGATGAAACTGCTATAATGAACAAGGAGGAAGTGTATGAAGAAAATACTTGCGGCTGCAGCTGTGACCTGTGATCTGTCCGGCCATGTCCACCAGCTGCCAAAAGGAAATGAAGATATTGAGCCTGTCTCTTTAAGTCAGCGTCTTGGCGGCACAGGCACATATATGGGCCGGGTATGGAATGGCCTGCATCTGCCCTATGAACTGCTGGCCTGTGCGGGCAGCGGTGTCTATGGCGATGCCGTCAAAGATATGGCCGAGAAAGAAAAACTGCCGCTTGTGCATGAAAGCGATGAGATTCAGGGCTGTACGTATCATCTGATTGATGATCAGGGCAGATCGGCGGAAGTGGATGTGCCCGGAGCAGAATACAGTTTTGATGAGGACTGGATGGCCTATGAAGATGGCAAGGATTACAACAGTCTGGTGCTGGCAGATGATCTTTTAAGCGGTCCGGATGCGGATATGATGCTGGAGACACTGAGCTGGCTGGAATGCCCGGTCTTCTTCAATGCCAGCGCGGGTCTTGACAAGATGGATGAGGATATTCTGGCATCGGTATGGGGCATGCAGCCGATGGTGTTTCTACAGGCAGCGGATCTGCTTTCCTGGGCAAAGACAGGCAGTGATATTGCCAAAGGGGCAAAACTGCTGCAGAAGAAAACCAATGCACCGGTTGTTGTCTATACAGGAAAAGAAGGCCTGTATGTGGAAGATGGCAGCCAGCAGCTGCGCACCCCGGATGAAGATGAAATGGCAGCCTGGAATCAGGAACAGCTGGATACATGTGCGGCAGCATTGGCAGCTGCCATGGCAAGTGGATCGGATCTGCGCAATGCGGTGATGTTTGCCCGTGATCTTACCCTGCGCTTTGTCAAAAACAAAGGTGTCATGGAAGACTTTGACTGGCAGGAACAGAAGCAGCGTCTGGTGCATATACTGACATGGAAAGCGTAGATACCCTGAAGCTGATGCATGCCCTGCACCAGTGTGAAAGAACGGCTGCCAGAAACAGAAAAAATGGAAAGAGAAAAATCTACGCCTTTCTGGATTTTGACGGTGTCATCAATGTGTTTTATCCACCTGGTTCACCCCAGTATGAACATCTGGTGGAATTGAGCAAACAGAATGTTCCCTTCCAGTTCTCTGATGAAGACTGTCTGAAACGGCTGTCTGGATTATGTATGGACTATGACATTGATCTGATCATTTCTTCCTCATGGCGCTATTCCGGTCTTGCCTATTGCAAAGATTATCTGATTAAAGGCGGCATGGACCCGGCTGTCAAAGTCACCGGCATGACATCAGATGTCATTGGCAAAACAAGAGAAGAACTGATTCTGCAGTATCTGCAGGAAAAACCGGATTATCAAGGTTTTCTGATCCTGGATGATATGAGCATGCCTCATTTGAGCAAATATCTTGTGCATTGTGATTCCATGCATGGCTATGATGAAGAAATGGATCAAAAAGCCAGGCAGATTCTGAAGGATCAGGGAATTTCTTCTGAGGAAAGGAAGTAAGTTTTACAAGTTTCTGACACGAAATTTGAAAAAAGTGCTGGACTTTGATTCAGGGCTATCGTATAATAGCGAAGCAATGCGGATATGGCGGAACTGGTAGACGCGCTGATTTCAGGTGTCAGTGGGGAGACTCGTGCAGATTCGAATTCTGTTATCCGCACCATGAAAAAGCTCTTCGAAAGAAGAGCTTTTTTGTTATATTCCAGGCCTTTTCAATACCTGCCCCTGTTTATCCAACTCATGATCTTTGCGCAGATTCACACCTCCGCAAAAAAAGAGGTGGAACAGTGCGGGTTCCACCCCTTTCTACAAAGGTATTCTGTTTTACTTACTTCTTTTCCAGAAAGGTGACAACATCACCATCCTGAATCAAATCCAGCATGTCCATTTCCCCTTCTGCCAGTTTTCCGACATGATTGCGGATACCATCATTTTCAATTGGCAGCCGTACAATCTGTACTTCACCGGCATAGTGGGCATAGTTGTTATTGACGACAAGGACATCACCTGGCGCAAACATCTTCTTTTCATATGTTCTGGCCGGGATATCCGGTTTCAGCATTCTGCCTGCTCTGCTGCGCCAGATCCATTCACTGCTGTCTCCCATGTCTGACTGGGGATACAGATCAAAGACCTGGTATCTCTCCTGCGCTGTCACATCGCTGTCCATGATGATACGCAGCTTTTTATCCTCACTGTACTGAGGCAGCGGGAAGCCATAGGATTCCAGTACCTTTTTCAATGGCGATTCACTGATGGGCCTTGGTGCGGCCATCACTTCCTGCAGGGATCTGAATTCTTCTTCAGAGGCAAAGGCATTGCCGATCCAGACCATATCCATATTGCCGCTGGCAAGGCATTCTCTTGCCTGCAGATCAATGGGGAGTTTCCGCATCTTTTCCACGGTTGGTAAGCCGTAGACGGCATCCCAGACACCATGTGCATCTGGTGCATGCGATGAGATAAAGCACTGCAGCGGATAGCCGTATTTTCTGATCGCTGCATTGTTCTGCAGGAAGTACTTCCATTTCAGGCCGGTATAGGGCTGAGGGTAGAAGTTGTGACCGAGCATGACTCTGTCTTCTGGCACATTGTGCTCTTTGAAGTAAGCAAGTTCCGGGATGATGTTTCCGGAGGCATTGAACATGATGGAAATCCCATAAGGATTCTGCACAAGTACAAGATCTTTTTCTCTGCCATAGGGAATATCCATGCGCATGACATCACAGCCGATCTTCTGCATCAAAGATACATCATCATAGCTGACACCCATCTTCTTCAGAAACGGCGGATTCAGATCCAGAACCGTTTTGATGCCGTTTTCATGGGCACAGTCACACAGTTCCTTGAAATAGTCGATGATTTCCTGCTTTGTGCCCTGAACGGAGAACATGCTGGAAAAGACATACTGACAGCCATACGTTGATGCCAGATGAAGATAGCTCTGGATCCTGTCCATGCTGTCCATATCCGGATAAACAGAAACACCAAATCCTTTCATGAAAATCCTCCTGCAATAAGCTTTACTGCATTTTACAGGTCTTCACCATTGGTTTCAATGACGTGTTTGTAGTAGTCAAAGGAGTCTTTCTTTTCGCGGTGGAAATCACCATGGCCTTCATCATCACGGTCGACGTAGATCACACCATAACGCTTCTTCATCTCACCGGTGCTTGCCGAGACAAGATCCGTGATGCCCCACATCGTATAGCCCATCAGATCAACACCTTCTTCAATGGCCTGCTTCATGGCCTTGAAGTGCTGTCTGAGATAGTCAATGCGGTAATCATCATGAATCTTTCCGTCGCTGCTCTTTTCATCAGCTGTGCCAAGACCGTTTTCTACGATCATGACCGGAATGCCATATCTGCCATAGACTTCATGCAGGTAAATTCTTAAACCTTCCGGATCAATCTCCCAGCCCCAGGCAGATGCCTTGAGATACGGATTCCTGACCCCGCGCATCATGTTGCCATTGGTCTTTTTCAAAGCCTCTGTGGAGACCACAGCAGACTGATAGTAGGAGAACGAATAGAAGTCAACGGTGCCCTTTTTCAGGATCTCTGCATCTCCTTCTTCCATGCGCACATGAATATCATGCTTTTTGAAATAGGACTGCGCATAGAACGGATAGGCACCTCGTACCTGCACATCACCGGCAAACCAGTTGGTCATTTCCATGGCTTCCTGTGCCAATGCCGCATCAGCGGGATTGCAGGAATATGGATATACCTGCATACCTGCAATCATACAGCCGATCTTGAAATCCGGATTGATCGAATGGCCAAGCACAACTGCCTTGGCACTTGCTACAAACTGGTTGTGCAAAGCTGTGAAGCGGTCATTGATCTCTTCTTTGGTTTCATGAGGATCAAACATTATCTGCCCCCCTTTGCCGCGCATGCCAAGCGACATAAGGCGGCCATAGAATTTAGCACCGATGTTGATCTCATTGAATGTCAGCCAGCACTTCACTTCATCCTTGTATTCTGTAAAGATCGTCTTTGCATACTTCAGGAAACAGTCAATCACCCTGCGGTCAGTCCAGCCGTTGTATTTCTCACTCAAGGCAAACGGCAGCTCATAATGAGACATCGTGACAAGCGGCTCAATGTGATACTTATGCAGCTCCTGGAAGACACTGTGATAGAAGGCAATGCCCTTTTCATTTGGATGTTCATCTTCACCAGTTGGATAGATACGTGCCCAGTTGATGGACATCCGGAATACCTTCATGCCAAGCTCGCCATATAATGCAATGTCTTCTTTGTAGTGGTGATAGAAGTCAGATGCCATGTGGCTGGGATAATAGGTGTTGGGCTCAATGTTCCGGGTAAAGTGGCGCGGCATTTCTCTGGTGCCGCCGGTGATATGATCCGGTACGGATTCACCTTTGCCATCTTCGTTCCAGCCGCCTTCAAACTGATTGGCTGCGGTGGCACCGCCCCACAGGAAATTCTTAGGGAATGGCATTACTTTGCCTCCGCAGTTTCTTTGGCAGTAGCTGCCTGTTCCTGCTTGAGAGCTTCATTGTCTGCCATCTTGAAGAAAGGATAGTACAGAAGTGTGGAAACACCTGTTATGATCAGGCACATCAGAGCATACTTCCAGCCGCCCTGCAGGAAGCAGGTGATGACAGTCGGCATTGCCCAAGGTGTCTGAATGACCGGGTTCAGGCTGTTGCCAAGTCCGGCCACTGCCAGCAGCCAGGCAATTCCGCCACAGACCGGAACAGAAAGAATCATTGGAAAAAAGAAGGTTGGATTCATCACAACCGGGAAGCCAAACATATTCGGCTCCGAGATGTTGAACAGAGCCGGTACAAAGCTGAGCTTGCTCAAAGACTTATAGCGTGCAGACTTTGCTGTTAACATACTCAGAGCAAGACCGATCAGAATACCGGAGCCGCCCATGCTAAGCAGATTATAGATGGCTTGGAAATGCAGGTAAGGCAGCGGCTGGCCGGCCAGGAAGGCCTGTGCATTGCCGGCAACGGCGATGCCGATGGCACTGCCATAGACACCAAGGATAGCAGCCGGATGAATACCGAAGAACCACAGCAGTGTAGAGAACCAGTAAGCAATCAGTAAGCCTGCCGGGGAAGCACCAAGTTTCATAACCGGACCGGCAACGAAGGTATTCACGAAGTCAAACAGGTTGCCAAATGGTGTCAGGCTGAAGATCCAGCGGACAAGGAAGGCGCCGCCAAACAGGATCATGGCGCAGAAAGTCGGAGACAGAGAATCGGTAACCATCGGCGGGATGGAATCCGGCAGCTTGATGCCGACATGCTTCATCAGATGGCTGTAAAGGAACGGGATGAAGATACCGATGACCATAGCCAGGAAGATGCCGCTGGAGCCAAGGTATGTTGTGGAAATGGTATAGGAGTTGCTGTAATCACCCTTGATGACATTCAGCGGGCACAGAATCATGAACGTGCCCAGGGCAAGGATAATGCTGTTGGTTGCGGAAATCTTCTTGATGCCTGCATAGGCCTTGGAAATACTGACAACCATGTAGATGGCCAGCAGGTTCAATGTGACGGTCAGAACTTCCAATCCTGCTTCGGAAAGACCGGAATTGGAAAGGAATGTCTGCCATGCCGGGATCGGCAGGTAAATCAGAATTGCCAGGATGGACACGCCAAGTGAAATTGGCATCGTGCCCATCATACCGGTGGTAATGGTACGGATGACATCGCTCTTATTGAGCTTTTCGGCCAGCGGACCCAGATGGGCCTGCAGCCAGTCTTGTAATTTGTTCATATTCCCTCCTGTAATGCAGTCTTAACTGCGACAAGGAAAGAATAAAAAGAAGTGTAAGTGCTTACAACAAATCTTCTTCATTCTGAAAATCAGGTTCAGAGAATCAACTCATGCAAAGAAAAAAGTCTGAACTTCAGGTTCAGACTGATTCTATTTCTGCATTTTATCAATGTAGAGATCCGCTCTCTGCCGCATGAGATGGTCCACTTCCTGCTTGTGTTTCTTGACCTTCTCATATTCCATGGCAAAAATCATACTGTAGATGGAATCCAGCAGATAATTCTCTGCTTCGGTAGAATAGAACGTCGCAGAATTGTCATCATCCGATTCAATATACGGATACCGGATAATCTGAGAAAAAGGATGGTTCGGCGTGACACCCGTCAATAACACGGTTCTCACTTTGCGCTGCTCCATCAGAATCATATCGTCGCGGAACCGGATGATACCCTTGCCCGAATAGCTGATAAACAGTGCTGCATCCTTAGCTGTCAGCTGATCTGTGAAGGCAAGAGATTCCGTTGTAGAAGAGATGCACATGCAGCGGTGGCCGATGCGCATCATCCTTCTGGCAAATACCTGTCCCGCCAGATCTGATTCTCCGGTCGCATAGATATAAATATGCTCTGCCCGTTCCAGGATGAAGGCAGCGTTCTGCAGATCCACGGCAGAGACAGCTGTATAACATGTACTTACGGCATACTTGTGCACTTCGGCCAGACTCTTCATGACAATGGCCAGGGACGTACGGTCATAAACCGGATAGTCCACATTGCCCTGATAGTCCTCATCTGGTATTTTTTCAATTTCCCGCAGAATGGAAATTCGGAAATCACGGTATCCCTTGGTGCCAAGTCTTCTGCAAAGACGGATGATCGTCGCATTGGAAGTATGGGACTGGTCCGCAATCTCACCTATGTTGAGATCGGCAATCTCTTCCAGATGGTCCAGGATATACTGGGCAGCGGCCTTTTCTGCCTCTGTGAAATTTTCTTTTTTCTGCAGATCAAACAGAATACTCATGTGTATGTTCCTTGTTATGAAACCATGTCAGCGGCCATGTTGGCAAACTGGCGGGTATACAGCTCATAATAATAGCCCTTCTGTGCCATCAGCTGCTTATGTGTGCCTCTTTCCACAATCCTGCCATCTTTCACTGCCAGGATGACATCCGCATCCACAACCGTGGACAGACGATGGGCAATCATGAACGAAGTTCTGCCCTGGATGATCTTATTGACCGCATTCTGGATTTTCTTTTCGGTAACCGTATCAATGGAAGATGTGGCTTCATCCAGAACAAGAATTCTGGGATCACAAAGCAGTGCTCTGGCAAAAGAAAGCAATTGCTTTTCACCAACTGACAACAGGTCTCCGCCCTCACCAACATCGGCATCCAGGCCCTTGTCCATTCGTTTGACAACATCCACGGCATCCACTGCTTCTAATGCCTTCCAGATTTCTTCATCAGTGGCATCCGGCTTGCCATAGCGCAGATTGTCACGGATGGAACCAGAGAAAAGATGAGGCTGCTGTAAGACATAGCCGATATTGGCATGGAGCCAGAGCTGGGATCTTTCCCTGGCATCTCTGCCATCAATCAATACCTGTCCTTTGGTTGGCTCATAGAACCGGCAGACAAGATTGACCAGGGTGGATTTGCCAGCACCAGTTTCACCAACAATAGCCACATTGGTGCCTTGGGGCACCTTCAGGTTGAAGTGCTGCAGGATCCACTCCGTACCATCCGGATAGCGGAACGATACATCTTTGAACTCCACATCGCCATACAGCGGTTCCCAGTTTTCCTTCTTCGGATGGAACGTATCACCATACTTTGCGATGACTTCCGGACTGTCTGCCACATCTGACTTTGTCTCCATCAGATTGACAAAGCGCTCTATGTTAACCTGAATGGAAATCAAAGCCGAGATCGTCTCGATGATGATCTGGACTGGTTCGACCATATTCAATGCATACGACATGAATACAGACAGCGTTCCCAGCAGCATCACGCCGCTCTGGGTCAGCTTGCCTCCTTCTGTCAACACCACTGCCAGCACAAGCGAGCTCATCATCGTTAACAGTGAAATCAGAGCAGAACTGTATCTTGCCGTATGCACGCTCTGGCGGAACATGTTGTCCGTATCCTTGTCAAAATCAGAATTCATCAGATCTTCAATGACAAGTGTCTTGATGGAGCGGGCACCGGTAATGCCTTCATTGAAGTCACTGGTGATGGTGGAATTCAGCTCACGGATCTTCCGGTTGCCAGCCAGCAGATGTTTCTGGAACCAGGCAATGACAAGCACGGCAAACGGCACCATAATCACTACCAGCAGTGCCAGCTTTGCCTGGATGGTAAACATGACAATCACAACAAACAGCAGATAGCTGCCATTCCATGCCAGGTCCATCAGCCGCCAGGCAACCATCTCACCGATCTTGCCGGTATCACTCATGACCCGGGCATGCAGATAGCCGACATTGTTCTGGTTGAAGAAGGAAAATGACAGTGTCTGCAGGTGTGCAAAGGAATCGTTGCGCAGATCACGGTCGACATGCATTTCAATGCGGCCGGTATGATACAGCGAAATGAAGTTCAGCAGAATCTGAAACAGCAGTAAGCCGACATAGGCAGCCACAAAATACCACAGGGTATCCATCGTCTTTTCGCCGATGAAATGGTTCAGGGCATAGCGGTTGAACAATGGCCAGGCGGCATCAATGACGGTAGCCAGAATGGTCAGTGTCAGCGTGATGATGATTTCATTTCTGAACTGGTGGATATAGGGCCACAGCCGGACAAGACCAAACCATGGCAGTACTTTGGTTTTCTTTTCACTTTTTTCTTCCATGATTTACTCCTGCTGCATCTGCAGATCATAGATCTTTTTATAGATGCCATTTTTTTCAAGCAGCTGCTGGTGGCTGCCCTCTTCCACGATGCGGCCATGGTCCATGACGATGATGTCATCGGCCTGCATCAATGTAGTAATACGGTGGGCAACCAGAATGACGGTGCTGCCTTTGGTATTGCGGGAAAGCGCAGAGCGGATCTTGGCGTCGGTTTCTGCATCCACGGCGGACAAAGAGTCGTCAAAGATCATCAGCGGCGGTTTCCGTATGAGCATCTGGGCAATGGCAGTACGCTGTTTCTGACCGCCGGAAAGGGTCATACCGCGCTCACCGACATAGGTATCGTAGCCTCTGTCAAAGTGCTGTACGGCCTCATCCAGGCTGGCTTCTCTGGCTGCCAGAATAACATCCTGCATGGAGGAAGCGGGTCTTGCAATGCGGATATTGTCAGATAAAGAACGTGAGAAAAGATAAGGTTCCTGCAGAACCATGCCGATCTCTTTCCGCAGGGAATGCCGTTTGATATGGCGGATATCCTGGCCGGAAATGGTGATGGATCCACAGCCTTCAGGCACGTCATACAGACGGTTCAGCAGGCAGACAAGCGTTGATTTGCCGCTGCCAGTACCGCCCAGAATACCGACGGTTGTCCCCTTCTTAATGGTCAAAGATACATCATTGAGCACTTCCGTCTCTGCATTTTCATAGGCAAAGGACACATGGTCAAAAACAATATCGCCGCTCATGTCCGCTTCTTTATCATCCGGTGCATCCACTTCTTCCTGGGCATTCATAATCTGCGCCAGACGGTCAATGGAGACACCTGCCTTGGACATGTTGGCAATAATGCGGCCAAGCATTCTGACCGGAGTTGTCAGCATCGCATTGTAAGAGACAAAAGCAATGTAATTGCCCGGGGTCATCTGTCCGGATACGGTGAAATAGCAGCCAAAGCAGATCACCAGCAGCACCTGCAGGCCGGACATCAGATCGCCGGTCATCCAGAACTGGGTTAACAGCCACATCATTCTGACCCACATGTTTGTATATTTCTCATTCTGGGTATGGAAGCGCTGCTGTTCATAGGATTCTCTGCCAAAGGCACGCACCACCCGCACACCGGTCAGATTTTCCTGTGCGATGTCGGACAGTTTTCCCTCTTCCTCATCTGCCTTGAGAAAGGCACTGCCGATGCGGGAATGGAAATAATAGCTGTACCCGATGATAATCGGAATAAAGGCAGCCGAGACAAGCATCAGTTTCAGATGGATGGATGCCATGAAAACCAGTGACAAAGCAATCATGACGACCACCCGTAACAGAGACGTCAGCTGCTCTGACAGGAAGACCTTGACCGTTTCCACATCGCTTGTGCAGCGCTGGATGACATCACCGGTGTGGTTTTCAGAGTACCAGGAAAACGGCAGATTCAGCAGGTGCTCATAGAGGCTGTTGCGCATATGGCGAACCAGTGACTCAGCGCCTCTTGCATTTGAGATGCGGAATACATAGCTGATCAAAGCATTGACAACAGCCACAAAGCACACTGTCAGGCCGATGATCCAGAGATGGCTGCGCAGATAGGATATTCCCCCTGCCCGCTGAACCAGTACGGCCGTGATGCCGGAAAGCTTCACAGAGGATTCATCGATCAATGCATCAACGGTAAAGCTGATAATTTTCGGATTGATCAAAGAGACGGCCTGCATGGCAACAGCTGAAACAGCCGCTATGACAAACCACTTTTTTGATCCTTCGGCAAAAAAGGCAAGCATCTTGCCTCTTGTCGGATATTTCTTGTTGTTTGACATGTCAATATTATATACGCGAATTCACATTGCGCAAAAAGTACAGTTTCATGCCTGCCTCAATTGTTTTTCAAAGTTCCTCTTTTGCCTTTATTCCAAGACAAAGGTCCCTTTTTCAGTAATAATGTAGTTAGAGGTAGTACTGGCATTGGTTTGTTAGTTTGTGAAAGGAGGTTTCTAATATGCCTGCCAGTGGTTACCGGCATTTGAGCATTGAAGACAAAAAGACTATTGAGTCACTCTTGAATATCTCTGATGTTTCACTGAAGCAGATTGCATTATCTATTGGCCATTCATCAAAGTGTGTCCGGCAGGAAATCACAAGCCATCGTACTATTAGAATCAGAGCCAATCAAAGGAACAGATGCGGACGGCAGAATGTTTGTGAGCAGCAGCGCTTATGCACACACTGTCAATCTGGATTCTGTAAACATTGCACGCATGATAATTGCAATGAGCTGTGTGAAGAATTTATTCAGACGCCAGTTTGTCCGAGAACCGAAAGGTTTCCATTTGTCTGTTCAGGTTGTAAGAAAATTGAGAGGTGCAAGCTCCCAAAGTATTTCTACATTGCCGCGCATGCCCAGGCTGATTATGAGAATGCCAAGCGAGAATGGCGAACCGGGCCAAGAAAAACATCAGCTGAAATGAAGCAGATCTCTGAGGTGCTGAGAGAAGGCATTAAGCGCAAACAATCAGTAGACGCAATTATTCAGGCTAATTCCCTGCCTATTGCGACCTCTACTGCATATCGATACATTGCCAATCATAATATTTCCGGCATTTCAAACATTGATCTTAAGAGGCAAGTACGATATTCACCACGCGGAAGTTCAAAGCCGCAGCCTGTACCAATGGATTATGACTATCTGGATGGACGGCGAT